>JAUIJQ010000059.1 GCA_030431165.1 Rhodothermia bacterium
GTAGGCCATCCGATCAGCAACACGCGCCTGGCCGTGCTGAATGGCGCCCGGAAGATGGTGCCTGCCGGTGTTGAGGGCGAGCTGTACATCGCAGGGACATGCCTGGCCGACGGGTACCTTGGGAATCCGGACGAAACATCCGTCCGCTTTGTCTCAGACCTCGAAGGCTTGCCGGGACGGTGGTATCGCACTGGTGACGTTGTGCGATTGAATGACAACGGCAGACTTGTTTGCGTTGGTCGGGCGGATGATCAGGTCAAGATTCGCGGCCACCGCGTCGAGCCCGCGGAGATCGAACGTGCGATCACCGCTGTGAGCGGCATACGGGCTGCTGCGGTCCTCAAGGTGAGTGGCACGCGTGAGCAATCCGTCAAGCGGCACTGCACGCGCTGCGGTATCTCAAGCGAGTATCCGTTTGTCACGTTCAACGAGGTGGGACTGTGCAGCACGTGTCGCGCGTTTGAAGCGGTCGAGCCGGCTGCTTCGCGATACTTCGGCGAGATGAGCGAACTCCACGAAGTGCTCTTGGACGCGACCAGCACTGGTGTCGAGGCATACGATTGCATGATGCTGCTCAGCGGGGGGAAAGACTCGACCTACGCCCTGTATCGGCTGGTGCACATGGGCCTCCGGGTATATACGTTTACGCTCGACAATGGCTACATATCCGATCAGGCGAAGGCAAACATCAATCGCGTCGTTGCCGACCTGGGGGTAACGCACGAGTACGGATCAACTGACGCGATGAACGAGATATTCGTTGATTCGCTGCGGCGTTTCAGCAACGTTTGCAACGGGTGTTTCAAGACGTTGTACACGCTGGCGGTGCAGGCCGCCCGTCGCGAGGGGATCGGTGTCATTGTCACGGGGTTGTCGCGTGGTCAGTTTTTTGAGACCCGTCTGACGGAAGAAATGTTCACGCTGCCGACGTTGGATCCCGACGGCATCGACGATGCGGTGCTCGCCGCCCGGAAGCGTTATCACCGATCCGACGACGCGGTCAGCAGGCTTCTCGACACGTCGGTCTTTGACGATGATCGCGTGTTTGATGAGGTCCGGTTTGTGGATTTCTATCGGTATTGTGACGCGTCGCTCGAGGAGATGATGGCGTATCTGGATGCGCACGCTCCGTGGGTTCGGCCGGCTGATACGGGTCGCTCGACAAATTGCCTCATCAACGACGTGGGTATCCACGTGCACAAGCTGGAGCGTGGCTTCCACAACTACGCATTGCCGTACGCGTGGGATGTGCGGATGGGTTGCAAGACGCGCGAGGAGGCGATGGACGAGCTGGAAGATGAGATCGACGAGCGCAACGTTGAGCGCATCCTCGACGAGATTGGCTACGAGCCGGTGCCGAAGCTCGACGATCCCTGGGCTGATCGGCTGGTGGCGTACTATGTAAGTGACAATTCCGGCGACGATGCGAAGGCCATCGATGTGGCCAGACTCAAATCGGTCCTGTCAGCGGATCTGCCCCGGCACATGGTGCCCGATGCCTTTGTGCGCGTGGACGAACTGCCCCTGACGAGTGCCGGAAAACTTGATCGACATGCGCTTCCCGCCGCCACCCCCGGAGGCGCAGGGATGGGCGCAACGGGTGAAGCGGACGCACGACAAGACGTGGCCAGCGTCGCGCCGCGGAATCCGATCGAAGAGACGGTTGCAGAAATCTGGCGTCATGTCCTCGGTGTTCCGCAGGTCGGCGTAACGGATTCGTTTGTGTCGCTCGGCGGCACGTCACTGCTGGCCATCCGCGTCGTTGCGCGCATCTCGCGCGCTTTCGGTATCGACGTGCCACTGCGGGCTGCCTTCGAAAGGCCAACGATCGAACAGGTGGCGCTCCTCGTCGAGGAGTTGCTTATAGCTGACATTCAAAACGAGAGCAGCTAGCCCCGGAACCGTATCCCCAGCACATATTTCTCAGCACGATACTCTCAGCACGATACTCTCAGGACCATGCACATTGAACCAATGATCAGGTACGCGCGCCTGGAGGGGCTTCTTGTCGCTCTCACTTTGTTCGCGCTCGTCGCAAGCCTGGCGTCGCCGGGGCAGGCCGTCGCCGGGCCCTCTCCGGCTCCCCACAAGGTCGGGGAGTCGTACGTCTTCCTGAAGATATTTGACGAGGTCGTTCATGGCCGGCTCGAGATACCGGTCAAGAATCTCAACGAGGTGCTCGAGCTTTCGCTGGCTGACCCACAGTCGGCCGATACGGCGGAGCTTGCACCGCACATGGAAAAGGTCCTCGCGTACCTGGCCGGTCATCTGGACATGAAGGTCAACGGCGAGGAAGTGCAGCTTGCTTTTGGTGGCGCAGCATTCCGGCACATCGAAATCGCGAATTACCTGATGTTGGACTTCTCAACAAACACGGTAGCCTCGGTTCCGAAGAACATCGAGGTGCGCTTTGATCCGTTCTTTGACAACTACCCGCGTTACAAGGGACTGCTGGTTGTGGAAGAGAACTTCCGCACGGGGACTTTTGAGAACTATGAAGACGTTGCGCTGATATTTACGCCCGGAAGTCGCACGCAGACGCTGGACCTGACTTCGTCTTCTTTGTGGACGGGCTTTGTTGCTTTTGTACGCTCGGGCGTTTGGCACATCTGGATCGGATTTGATCATATCCTGTTCCTGATGGCACTTGTGCTGCCGTCGGTACTGAGGCGCAGGGATACGCAATGGGAAGCAACGGATTCGTTCAGGGAGTCTTTCTGGAACGTCGTAAAAATCGTCACGCTCTTTACCATTGCTCACAGCGTTACCCTTGCCCTGGCTTCGCTCGAGATCGTTTCGCTTCCGTCCCGGCTCGTCGAGTCGATCATCGCCGCGTCGGTTGCGGTAGCGGCGATAGACATCCTGTACCCTGTGCTTGGCAGGCGTATCCTGATTGTTGTTTTCCTGTTCGGATTGTTCCACGGGTTCGGCTTCGCCAGTAATCTTACCCACATCGGGTTGGACGGAAAGAAGCTTGTCCTCGCGCTGGTCGGGTTCAACGTCGGCGTGGAGCTCGGGCAGATCGGAATCATAGCCGTTGTCTTCCCGCTACTCTTTGCGCTGCGAAGAACATGGCTGTACCGACGCGTGCTGCTACCGGCCGGCGCGGGCGCGTTTATTGTAATTGCGACGTTCTGGTTCGTCGAGCGGGCGTTTGATCTGAACATTCCCGTCAAGAGCCTTGCGCAATCAATCATGGGCGGATAGCGACTGAGCGTCTGGCATCCGACAACGGCTGGCGGTATACTCATGTGAGCGTGCATCATCATTCGGTGTGCATGGGCCGGTGTGCAAAATCATGCACCGCACGTTCCTGAAATTGCGGGTTTACCAGTATATCTGACCAGCTATGCGCAGCAAGGAGGCAATTATTCTGGCGGTTGTTGTTCTGTTGCTTTTTGCGGCAGGGTGCGCCGGATGCGGCGTTCGCAACAGTCTTGTCGAGGCCGAGGAAGAGGTGAACTCAGCCTGGGCCAACGTTGAGGCTGCGTACCAGCGACGGGCTGATCTCATCCCGAATCTTGTGCGGACGGTAGAGCGAGCAGAGTCCTTTGATCGCGATGCGCTCGCAGCACTCGAGGAAGCCCGGCAAAAAGCATCTTCGGTTACAGCGCCGGGTTCTGGCGGGGCACTGTCAGATTACGGGGAAGCGCAGGCCGCCCTCGGCGCGTCATTGGGTGCCGCGCTCGACCAGCTCGGCAGCGCGTCGGGGCTGAGATCCGTTGAGGCTTTTCGGGACCTGCAGGACCAGATCGAGGGCTCAGAGAACCGGATTACGTTTGCACGCAGAGATTACAACGCTGCGGTTAGTGAGTACAATGCACGCGTCCGTCGATTCCCGACATCCATTGTTGCAGCCCTCACCGGATTTGATACGCGCGCGCAGTTTGAGGCTGAGGCCGGGGCAGATTCGCCGCCGCGAGTTGAGTGATGTTCGTTTGATCGTTTGATCGTTAAGATCGTTTGATCGTTGGATCGTTGGATCGTTGGATCGTTTTACTCTCATTTCTCGTCACCGACTCGTGCAGGTTTTCCGCGTCAATCGACAATCCGCCCGTAGCCTGCGCGTGGTGGCCGTGGGTCTGTTGTTCGTCGGCTTTCTGGTTGGGTCTACGCAGGCGCAGTCGATCGATGTCATCGAACCAACCGGTGCGTGGGTGACCGACAACGGAGCGTTCCTCAGCGACAGCGAGGAACGTATGCTCTCGGAACGGCTCGCGCGATACGCGGCTGAGTCATCGGTCCAGATCGTCGTTGTGACATTGCCGAGTCTTGGTGGTGTCCCCGCCGCTGACTACGCTACTGAACTCGGACGAAAGTGGCAGGTCGGAGCTGAAGGCCTCGACAACGGATTTGTGGTGCTTGTGTCCAAAGAAGACCGCCAGGTCTTCATCGCAACCGGATACGGCGCGGAAGCCGCGGTGCCCGACGCGGTCGCAGGGCGCATCGTACGCAACGAGATCGTACCGAACTTCCGGGCCGGTCGATTCTACGACGGCCTGTCAGCCGCGGTAGATCGGCTGATAGAGGCGGCATCCGGCGAGTACCCCTCGCAGGCGGTGACAAGTCGACGCCGGGGTCCCAACCTCGCCGTCATCATCTTCGTGATCCTTGTTGTCGTCGTTCTACTATTCGTCTTTATCGGGATCGTATCGATGATCAACTCCGACGACGATCACGATGACGGTAAGGACGATGGCCGTCGGCGACGCCGCCGTCGACGCTCTCGTCGTGCGCCAGTGATAATCTGGGGTGGAGGCCACGGCGGATTCGGCTCGTCCCGGCGTCGCTCGGGATGGAGTGGCGGATTTGGCGGATCGTCAGGCGGGAGCAGCTTCGGCGGGTTCTCCGGGGGCGGCGGCAGCTTTGGAGGCGGTGGCGCCGGCGGAAGCTGGTAACACCCGAACGGGCCTGGCGAGCCTGGGCAGGCTCCGAAACGGCAGTTAGAACGTGTACCGGTGTCTGATCGACACAAACCGCTCCGTGTAACGCGCCTCTTCGATCACGTCGTCCCGGAAGGTGTCAACGCCGACCTGCAACTCCAACGTCATGTTGCGCTGGATGTCGTATGCACCCGTTACACTCCCACCGTACCTGTTGGACCCGGTCAGAAGGGTCGAAGCCCCGGCCCGCGCGAACCGGCCGTCAACCGAAACCCGGAGCGGCACGCTGGACCATTTGCGGCTTAAGCCGCCACTTGCCGACGTCCATCGTTGGCTGTCTGACGCGGTGTCGTACCCGATACGCACGAGCGTGACCTGGACGTTGGCACTCAGGCGCGCTGAGAGCTGCTCGTACAGTCCGAGCGTCAAGGTAGATGTTGTGTTATCGAGTGCCGGATTGATGCGATCAGTTCGTCGCGTTCGCGCCGCGAGTACCTGCACCGTGTGGCGCATTACAGATCCGGAGAACTGCTGCAGCAAACCTAGCGACGCTGAAACGATTCGGCTGTCGCTGAGCGTGCTGATCTCATCGCCCCGAGTCCGCGTGTTGATCCGAAGGCCCGTCGTGACAGTGGGCAGATCAGGGTTTGGACGGAATGTCAGGTTGGCGGAGTAGAGCCGCGACTCGAGTGGTATCGTCAGGCCCGAATTATCCGGCTGCGTACCATAACGCAAGAATCTGAGTGTCCCGCTCAGGCGATCCTGAAGCGTTCTGAATCGATCTGTTATCGAAAACGACCGCCGATCGTTTACGAGGAACGGGTTGCCGGCTGAGTAGAAGGCAGAGCCAATGGAGCGGTACTCCGTAGTAACTTGGTGACCGAAAGCGCGTCCGCGTGCCTTTGCGTACCACGACAGCGAAGACAGCTTGTCAATGCGCAGCGGCACCGTTGACGGGTTCAAGGTGATGAGCCACGAAAAGTCGGCGGGATCAATCGGAAGATCGGTTTCGAACAGTGAGTCCAGTTCGGCCTTGTCAGATACCCCGCGTGCAATGTCCTCGGTAGTCAGACTTAGCGCTGCCCCAGCATCGAATGCGAGGCGGTCTTGCAGGGCACGCACTGTGAAGTCGCTTCCGGCCACGACGTTTTCCATGGGCCGCGTGCCGAATGCGAGCGATGTGGTGTCGTCGCGGGCCTTGAGCGCATGCAGGTTGAATTCAACGGTCCTCGCGCTACCAAACGCCAGTCGTACGGCCGTCATGTTGCGCTCGAACGTGTTCAGGAAAGGCGACGCCACTTGTCCGCCATCCGACAGGGAAAGTAAATCGACGGCGCGTCGCAGGCGCCCGTGTGTTACCGACAGCGATACCCCAGGTGCGCGGAGCTCGGCGAGTACGCCGCGCGTTCGGGCGCCTGTCAGGGCCAGGGGACCAAACTCGGGCTGCGTGTCACCGCCGTACAGCGAAAGCCAGCGAGACTCCGCACCTACCAGTACCCGGTTGCGTGGTTGTGCGGTTGACGACTCATCGGTTGTCAGGTACGCCTTGATGGGAAAAGTAAAAGCACCGTACCGGGCGGTAATATCGGTCCGGGCAACGTACGTGGCCGTTGGCTCCTGCCTGAGAGCACTGTTTCCGGATATATCGGCGTTGCGCGTGCCGGCGTATGTCGTACCCCGGATGGAGCGGCTGGGCCCGGAGCGTTGCGTATTGCGCTCGGAGCCGGCGACAAAGAAATGCCAGGTGACGGGGTCAACGACGAGGCCGTCAATCGTGCGCGCCGAGAACGCGATGACATGACGCCCGCCGGATAGTCGATCGCGGATCAGGTAGCGAATCGAAGCCGACGAAACCTTCGGCTCCATGTCGACGACGTTGCCGTCGAGGGTGAGTTCGATGGTTTCCGGATCAACCGGGAACGATGGGTCGACATCCAGCACAACGAACAGCGCTCCATCATCTACCGAGTGACCGGGGAGCGGACTGGCGATTCTGATTGCGTCAACGGGCGTGTTGTCTTGCGCCGATGCCGACGCGAACAGCATTACGCTCAGGATTACAGCAACGCCGAGTGCGCGCGGTGCACGGGCCGCGGCAAGTGCGCGGTGCAGCCGTGTGGACAATGATGTTGCGCCAGATGGGAACACTCTGGGAGCAGAAACGCCTTGGGGTCGGGAAAAATACAGTATCGGCGCTCGCGGGAAGGAATCGAGCCCCTGACAGGCCGTCTTGGCCTATTTCGTGCGAATTATGGCGTTTTGGACGAGGGTTGGAATGGCGTGTTACGACCCGGAGCTGGTCGCGCCTATTCGTCGATGATCGTAAACGTCTGGTTGCTGACGGGCATCATGCCCCCGTTTGGCAGACGCGCCATGACGGAAATCGAATACCGCTCGCCGGATTCCAGGTTGCGTGCGTCGATACGTACCCGATTGTTGTCTGTATCAATCGTCTCGCCGACAGCTTCGCCAGCGGCATCAGCGACGTCAACGCGATACGTAACCGGCTCCGGAAACGACGCCGGTTGCCACGAGAATGAGATGCGACGACTTCGCTGCACGGGGATGGCAACGGCCGCCGGTTCAACAGGCTCTTCCACGCCCGACCGAATGTGGCTGTCGTCGTACAGGCCGATCTCGTCGGTGAACCCCGGTAGCGCGACCATCGTCTCGCCTGACGGAAGAACGGCGAGCATGAGCAGCATGCCCAGCGCAAATGCCGTGGCCGGCGCCGGCCATCGAAGCGCGAGAAAAGACGAGAACGCCTCGGCAGCACGATCGAGCCAGCGGTTTACCGACGATGTGACCGCCTCGCGCTGGTATTCCGGCGCCATCATGGCCTCCATGACGTGGCGCGGCGTGACGTACCTGGAGCCTGTTGGCGTATCCAGTTCGCGCGCCGTGGAAGCGTACTGGACGTACGCCGCGTAGCTGCCTGAAACCGACTGCCGGATTACATCTTCTTCGGCGTCGGGCAGCCGCTGGTCGATGAACGCCGCGACGGCATTCTCGGGCAGCCCGTGCGCAGGTTCGGATTCGGCGACACGCGTTACCATGTCGTAGTGGCCCGTACGTCGAAGCGCCGAAACGCGCTCAACGGCTTCCTGGCACGTGTTGCAGAAACGAATGTGTTGCGCCAGCGCTTTCTGAACGGGCTCGTCGTAACCACCCTGCAGGTAGCGCGCAATGTCGGCAAACGACATCTGCTGTGACGGGCATCGCGTCGATTCGGATTCGGCTGCCATAGTATTCGTGTTCATCAATTGGCTTCCGCTGCAGTGCCCGGATCAGCATCCGGGCTGGAGCCCGGAGCAGCGCGGTCTGCATCAGAGCGCGACATTCCGAGTCCCATGTTTTTTAGTAGTGCCTTCAGTCCCTTGACCGACACGGCTGTTGACAACGAGTCGTCTTCAAGCCAATCGTAGGCCTGTCGAAGCGTGTCACCGTGTTCTGCTGAGAGCCACTCGCCGAGTGTCTTCAGGATGGCATCGATGGACTGATAAATGGAGTGGATGGTGATCGTCCCCGAGCGCGGCGTTACCGGCAGCGCGATGCCGAGCCTCGTTACGCGGTCGAGGATCTCCTGCGCTCCCAGTTCTTTGTCAAACACCATGTCGAGGAGAATTTTCTCGTCCTCGGGCAGCCGCGTGATGAGCTCGCAGATCAGCCCCCACATGTCGTCGATCGCCCGCTTCATCGGCAGGATGCGGGGTGCGGTATCTGGTTGGACCCAGTCCTGGTCGTCGATAGCACCCTCTGGTGATCGAAGGATCAGGTGCAGGTTGCCGTTCGTCATCAGTGCGTGCGTGACGCGCTCCTGCGCGAGCTGCACGTCGTCGTAGGGCATGCCCAGCTTGCGACTGATCGTCTCGGTCGGACGCTGCATGACCATCTGCTCGAACACGCGCCCGTCGGCTTCCGAAAGCCGCTGGATTTCTTCGGGTCTCGTGATCTGATCGACACGGAGCTTCCTCTTGTGCCGAATCCAGTCCGTCCGCAGGTTGCTGTGCATGGATGCTGCCACAAACGACTCGAGCGATGCGCGCCCGTCGTAGTGTTTCAGCTTCCCGGTATGCTTCGTCCGATTGTACAAGTAGTCGAAAATAAACGCGTAGATCTCGAGGCCGTCGTCGCAGCCAGGCCGCTGGTCAGACGCCGGGGCGACCGAATCCCGAACGAGTGAATGAAACACACACGCAACGGCGGCCTTGTTATGCGGGCAGCTTTCGTTGCACAGGTGCCACGATCGACGCCAGACCCGATCCGTGAACGATTCCACGAATCTGTTCCAGGCGGCTGCGTCCCCCGCAAAGATGCGGTTGACCCACTCCTGGTCGGCGGTTTGGGAAGACCGTTGGTTCATTCATTATTCGGGTGGGAGCCCGAATGGTAGAGGACGGATGTTCAATGCCGTTTCAGGTCAAACGGCGGGATGATCGATCTAGAGGCTTCTGACGACCGCCTCAAGGTCAAGCGTGCCCCATCCGAGCACGTTGTCCTTGCCTTCGGCGGATTCGTTTGCGACAAACTGCTTCAGGTACTCAATGGCCTGCTCGAGGGACCAGTCTGGGTGGCGCGACAAGACGCTTCCCAGGGCCGCGGCAACGCGCGGCGTGGCAAACGATGTCCCCTGAAATCGGCGGTTGTTCAACTCAAGCGTACCGCTCGTCGAAAAATCCGGCCTGACCCTGCCATCGTTGGTTGGTCCGCGCGAGGAGTGAATGAACCCGGCGGCGCCTACGGGAATGACAGACTCCGAACGCGTCGTCGCGATGCCCGACGCAAGGCTGCTCGATGCATCCGGAGACGGGCTTGAGCCGCCCGGGGGGGGATACACGTAGAGCTCAAACTGGGGCGGGTTCTCAGTAGTCTGATCGGGCGTCGCCGAGACTACCCGAACCCGGTAAGTCTGTTTCCCCGCAAAAGGTGGCCGGAAGCCTCGAATGCGCTCAAGTGGTTCGACAAACTGCCCGTCGACCTGCTTGTTGCGCGATGCGATTGGCCGTCCGTACCGATCAAACAGCGGCTCGCCGCGCTCATCCAGAATCTCGATATCCAGGTCGCGGTTGGGGCTCACCCACTCGTCCCAGCTCAGCAGGAAGTCGTATCGGGCCGCGCTGTTCAGCTCGAGTTCGAGGTACGATGCGCCGGCCGAAAACTCGTGGCCACCGTCAGCATCCGTATCCAGAAAGACGTCTTCCCAGTGACTCTGGGCAAAATTCCCGGCGGCCACAACAAGTGCCGTGCGTTCGCCGAGCGTTTCCTGAATGGCTTGGGAGAAGAAGGACGTCCCGTCGTAGTCGTCGTACGCGTTTGCCCATGAAACGGAGCAGGTAATGACGCGTGCGTCGAGTTCTTCTACGGCGAAGCGAAGTGCCTGCTGGAATTCCGGCTCGGTGTCGAAGTTGATGAGGTGTACCGTGGCGCTCGGCGGCAAGTATTCAGCCATCGCCTTGAGCGTCGCGACCCCGTGCAACGCGTCTGCACCCCCCGTGCCTTCGATTCGGCTGTCCCGCCTGAATGTGTGATAGCGCACGCGGGCTGGATCAATGATCTCGGCGACGGCATCACGATCAAATCCGAATTCAAAAATCGCGACGTCTATCGGTGCAAATTCGTCGCGCGACTCAAAAAGTGGTGCGACGTGCCCGGCGGCCACATGTCGGCTTTCATTTGACGCATCGGAG
>JAUIJQ010000060.1 GCA_030431165.1 Rhodothermia bacterium
TGAACGCACAACGGTTGACTACTCGTACATGTTTGACGGTGACCTCGGCACTGTTGGCGACCCGGTCGAGGTAGCCTTCAGTCATCAATCGACGATTCGCGGTCGTGCATTGATGGGAGTGACGCTCAACCTTGGGCCACTCATCATCAACACCGACTACGCAATCGGCGACGAACGCATCGCATCTGCGGGAATCGGATTCGGCTTCTAAGTCGCACACTACCTGAGGATAGGTGTATCTTCGTTGGGCATAGCGACGATTCACCAGCCTCATGACAGACCAAACGGTTCCGTTTTCGCAAAACCAGGATGTTGCCTGGTGGCCCGACGAGGACGCGATTGCCTCGGCCAACCTGACGCGCTTCATGCGCGCACACGGGATCGAGTCGATAGACGAGCTACAGGAGCGATCAACCAGCGACGTCGCCTGGTTCTGGGACGCGGTCCTCAAAGACCTCGACATCCGCTTCCGCACCCCCTACTCCCGGATACTCGATGTATCCGAGGGAATTCCGTTTGCCAGGTGGTGCATCGACGGGCGGATGAATCTCGTGGACAGCGCCATTGAAAAATGGCTTGCTGATCCCGCGACCGCAAACCGCGCCGCAGTTGTTTGGGAGGGTGAAGACGGCGCAACCCGGTCACTCTCGTATGCAGAACTCGATCGCGAAGTGTCCCGCGCAACAAATGGTCTCCGGGCGCTGGGCCTGCAGTGTGGTGACGTCGTCGCGTTGTACATGCCAATGACCATTGAGCTCGTCGTCGCGTTTCTGGCGACAATCAAGGCCGGTGGCGTTGTGCTCCCGCTGTTCTCCGGTTACGGTGCCGATGCTGTATCTACACGGCTGATCGACGCAGGTGCACGGTTCATGGTTGTGTCTGATGGCGCGACGCGTCGCGGCCGAACCGTCGAGATGAAGTCCGTTGCCGACGAGGCGCTTGATGGGTCGCCCGTCGAGCACGTGATCGTCCATCGTCGCGTTGACATCCCCGTTCGCATGCAACCCGGACGCGACCACTGGTGGCACGAACTCATCCCCGGGCAGGATACCAAAGCCCAGACTGAAGACACGGCTGCTGAAGATGTTCTGATGATCATCTACACAAGCGGCACCACGGGCAGACCCAAAGGTGCGGTTCACACGCACTGCGGATTCCCCGTAAAGGGCGCGCAGGACATGTACCACGCAATGGACGTCAAACCGGGCGACGTTGTGTACTGGATGAGTGACATGGGCTGGATGATGGGTCCGTGGCTCGTATTCGGAACACTCCTGATAGGCGCTACCATGGTACTGTACGACGGCGCGCCGGACTTCCCCGACGTTGACCGCACCTGGTCCCTGGTTGAGCGGCACGGTGTCACACATCTTGGGCTGTCGCCCGTCCTGATTCGCGCCCTGATGCCGCATGGCCCCGAGCCCGTGCGTCGCCGCGACCTTTCCTCCCTTCGCGCCGTTGGCTCGACCGGAAGTCCGTGGGATCCCGAGTCGTGGCGCTGGTTGTTCCGCCACGTGCTCGACGAAAAGAAACCGATACTGAACTACTCCGGGGGAACGGAGATCTCGGGCGGCATTCTGTGCGGCAACTTGTTCAAGCCGTTGAAGCCGTGTGCATTCTCGGGCCCCGTGCCGGGCATGGATGCGGATGTCGTTGATGAGTCTGGCAAACCGATCCGCAACGAGGTCGGTGAGCTCATCATCCGGAAGCCCTGGATAGGGATGACGCGCGGATTCTGGAAAGACGACAATCGGTATCTCGAGTCATACTGGCAGCGGTTCGAGGGCGTGTGGACGCACGGTGATTTTGCGATGATCGATGAGGACGGGCTTTGGTACATCATGGGCCGAAGCGACGACACGATCAAAGTCGCCGGCAAACGTGTCGGACCGGCAGAGGTCGAAGGGATCGTTGGCGCGATACCGGGTATTGCCGAGGCCGCGGCGATCGGTGTGCCCGACCCCGTGAAGGGTGAATCGCTTGTCGTCTTCTGCGTGTTATCGGGTTTGCCTCCCGATCTCGAATCACTACGTGGGCAGGTACGCGAACGAATTGGCGATGCCCTCGGCAAGCCGCTAAAGCCGAGCCGCGTGTTGTTCGCAGACTCTCTACCCCGTACGCGCAACGCAAAACTCATGCGGCGACTTGTGCGCGCCGTCCATCTGGATGTCGACCGCGGCAACACCACTGCCCTCGAAAACGTGGACTCGCTCAATCACATCCGGGACGCGCGGTAGGTCCGGGACAGGCTGGGAATTGGACAGTCTGCCGGACATCGGCGCCCACGAATGCGAACACATCCGATTGCATCCGATGTCCACGGTCGTGGGTTCATGCGCCTCGGAACTCGAAACGGCGGCTGCAGGTAGCCTGGACCAAACATTGCTTCGGGAATACAGTACGACTACCCGATCAGGCCCTCCACAAGTGCACAGCAGGATGAGAAGCCTTCGAATCGCCCCAATAGTACTCTTGCTTTTGTTTGTCGCCGAGGGTGCTGTGGCGCAGCGCGGCGCAACGTTGACCCTGACCGGATCCGTGTCGGATGCTGAATCCGGCGACCAGATTCCGGGAGCGCACGTCTTCATAGCAACGTCGATGATCGGGACGATCACAAATGACGTTGGCGAATACACGCTCGAGAACGTCCCGACCGGGGCGCTCAGATTGTACGTGTCTGTTCTCGGCTACGAGCCGGCATTCAAGGACATTCTGCTTCGCAGCGACACGCCGCGCGAGATAGACTTCGCGCTGACACCGAGTGTTATCGAGTTGGAGTCCGTGACTGTTGAGGGTGAGCGGGACCGCAAGTGGCAAAGACGCTACGAACGCTTTGTATCCGAATTCATCGGAGAAACGCCGAATGCCCTCGAGAGCGAAATAGCGAATCCGTACGTGCTGGAGTTCTCAGAGAGCCGCGGTGTATTCAAAGCGGCGGCCGGCGAGCCGCTCGAAATTGTGAACCGTGCACTGGGTTACCGCGTGCAGTACTTCCTGCGCGAGTTTGAGTCAGACAGATCGCGCGTAAAGTATGATGGTGAGCCACTGTTTGAGGAGCTTGAGCCCGAGAGCGAAGAGCAAGCCGCACTTTGGGAGGAACGACGACGAAAAGCTTTCGTGGGTTCGTTCAGACACTTCCTCCTCGCGCTCATCGGCGAGCAAGTCAAGGAGCAGCGCTTCGTCACCTTCGGACGATCGGTCAGCGACGGCCCGATGTCACCGCTTGGTGCCAGCTCAACGCAATTCGGTTCGCGATTCCCCGTTGATCCGTACACAATTATCAAACCCGGCGAAGATGCGGATCAGCACATCCTCGACTTTGATGGTGCGATCGAGATCATCTTTCAGGGCGAACTGGAAGATCCGACGTATCGCGAGTGGCGAATGGCGCCGGGCCGCAGCCGCGACCGATTCCAGACATCGTGGATTCGACTGGAGAAAGGCCCGACAATCGTCGACTACAAGGGTGACGTGCTGGACCCGTACGGCGTGACGTTCTTTGGTTATCTCGCCTTTGAGCGGATCGCTGATATCGTGCCGAGGGAGTACCGGCCCGGATAATCAGGTCGTAAATGCGTTTTCGTAGTGATCGATGCGCGGCTCGTCGCCGTCGCGCCCCAGCCGAATAGCTACCAGGTCGAAGCGAGCCAGCGCCCCCTCCAGCTTTCGCTCGTACATGTACGCCTGAGCCGCCTTGGCTATGCGCCGACGCTGCTGCGGAAGCAGGCCATCCTCAGGTGCGCCAAAACGGGATCCCCTCCGGGTCTTCACCTCGACGAAAACCAGTTCTCCACCCGGTCGGCCGTCGCGGCGGGGTTGAAAACAGACGAGATCGACCTCGGCGCGCTCGAATCGATATCGGCGATCCAGCACTGTGTACCCCTTTGATTCGAGGAAGACAGCCGCCAGATCTTCTCCGTGTCGCCCGAGTTCGGTATTGCTCATGGGAACCCTTGTTGGCCTTGGAACGTGGCTAAACTAAATTAGCATGTTATGACGAGTCGCATGCAGCCGCGCCTGATTACGCTTACCTCCGACTTTGGGACCAGGGACGCCTACGTCGCTTCGATGAAGGCGGCCATTCTCTCTATTGCAGGCACCGGGGCGCGGATTCTCGACATCACACACGAGGTCGCGCCGCAGGATGTCATGGAGGCGGCGTTCATTGTCGGTCCGACGCTCCCTCTTCTGCCGGCCGATAGCATTCACGTTGTCGTCGTTGACCCCGGCGTCGGCACGAGCCGACCTGGCGTCGCCGTCCGTACATGCGAACAAATCCTTGTCGGCCCCGACAACGGACTGATGGCGCTGATTCTCAATGGCAGAGAGCCCGACGAGGTCGTCCGGCTGGACAATCCGCGGTACTGGCTCACGCCGCGCCCATCCAACACGTTCCACGGCCGCGACATTTTTGCTCCGGCGGCCGCGCACCTGGCTAATGGTGTTCCTCTTCATGACCTTGGGTCGCCGGTTGACGGGGTGCGCGCACTGCACTGGGTTCAGCCTGTTGTAGATGACGAAGGTATCCGCGGCTGGGTTGTACACGTTGATCGTTTCGGCAACTGCATCACCAACATATCCGAAGACACGCTGTCACGAACGGGCGCTGACAGTCAGCCTGCGCTTAAGCTCTACGTTGGCAATGCGAGAATCGGTGGCATGAACAAGACGTACGCCGATGTTGCCGTAGGCGAGCCGGTTGCTCTGGTTGGATCGTCGGGGTTCGTTGAGATCGCTGTAAATGGCGGAAACGCCTCGACGCTGCTTGGGATAAAGAAGGGTTCAGCCGTGAACATGCTGTTTTCCTCGGGACGGGAAGACACGTTGCTTGCAAGAGCCCCGGCCGACGAATACGTCGCACCCGAGCGAACCCCGGCGGGTACAACGTGAGCGAACTTGCCGACAACATCGCTCGTGCACTTTCGGTTGCCCGCATCCTCGTCAAAGACGAGATGGAGGCAGTGCGACTTGTTGAGGCCGCATTTATCCAGCGGTCAGCCGTAGATCGAACTGCCGGCGAAACCGGTGCGGGTGCCGCATCGGAGTACGCGCAGATTGTTGCTGCCATCGCGGCAACCGCGGGTACAACGCGATCTGAAGAGAGCGATGATGGTGGCGCGGCGGCAACCGATCTCGCGGTAGCAACGCTTCGCCGGTTGGCGGCGCCGGCCGTGCAGACACTGGATGCCCGAGCACGGCTTTCTCTCTACCTGTCAGAGGTCGACAGACTGGATCTGCACGATCAGTCGGTTGTCTTTGGGCTGCCCGTTGAAGAAACGCTCCGCGTCGCCGAGCGGGCCCGCGGTGAGATGTGGAGCAAGATCATCCAATCAGCGACCGAACCGGAGAGGCAACTGCTACTGCAGCACCTGCCGGATGCCTGGCTTCGCGATACGCTGCTCCAGACGCTCGGTCCTCGTGCGGAGCCACCGGAGCAACTCGTGCGTGCGGTTGCGGAGCACGCCGCAGCAAGAGAGTCGCGACAGCGCACAGTGCGTCCCGCCCACGAGCCTGCGGCTCCAGCGGGACGACCGCGTCAGTCAGTGGGTCGACGCATCGCCCTCGGCGCCACAACAATCGTCCTTGTCGGTCTATTGGGGTACGTCAGCGCCCGCTTGCTCGACAGCCCAAGACCAGACGATTTCCTCGGAATGACGTTGTCGCTTGTCGCTGAGTCGGTACCTCAGGTGGAAGGCGTTACGCCCGACGCTGCGGATGAGTACGTTCGGCGGCGCGTTGGACGTCCGGTGCTGATACCAACCGTCAGGGAGAGTGCGATCAGCGGAACCGGCGTCGTGCGGCTGGAGACCGGTGATCGGGTACCGGTGCTTTACTACGGCTCCGAACCGAACGGCCCGCTAGCCATTACGTTGTACACGTACGACATGATCGATCGCCTGGAATCGGTGATGACCTTGCCTGACGAGATGCTCACTGCGTTGCGCGACGAAGGTCGGATCTACGTGACGCGCGTTTCCGGCAAGTCCATTGCCGCATGGCGCAATCGGGCAGACGTATACGTAGCCACAGGAAGCGAACGCCAGATACAGTCGCTACACGAAAACCTGTCCAATCTGGACGGCAACCGCCGGGACCTCGATTCGGCTGTTGACTGACCGGTAGCCCGGCTGGCAGTCGCTATGCAACCTGCGCCGGAATCATGATTCGGAAGGTTGTCCCCTCACCCACTCTTGATCGCACCAGGGACAAGGTGCCTCCGTGGTAGTCCTCGACGATTCGCTTCGCAAGGCTGAGGCCCAGTCCCCACCCACGTCTCTTTGTGCTGAAGCCGGGCCGGAATACATTTTTCCAGTCGCGCCGATCAATGCCTTTCCCGCTGTCGGTGACGTCGATCCAAACCTGTCCATCAACATGGCGGGCATGGACTGAAATCTGCCCTCCGTTTCCCTCAAGAGCGTCCAGCGCGTTTTTCAACAGGTTCTCGACGACCCACGAAAACAGTTCAGCGTTGAGCGAGGCGGTGAGCGTCCCATCTATCGTCGTCGACAACTCAACCGCGCGGCTTTGACTCGGCAGCCGCCGTTCGATGTATGCTACGCAGGTTTCTATGACGTCACCAACAGACTCGAGGCTCAACTTGGGCATCGAGCCGATATCCGAAAACCGATTTGCCACACGCCGCAGGCGTTCCGCGTCTACTTCGAGTTCTGCTACGGCCATTTCCCGTTGATCTGCCTGCGTGTCTGGCGAGCGCAACAGTGCGGTCCATCCCATCAGACTTGATATTGGCGTGCCGAGCTGATGAGCCGCCTCTTTAGCCATGCCGACCCACAGGTTAGACTGCTCACTGCGGCGCACGTGCGAAAACCCGAGGTAGCCGACCAGAATAAACAGGGACCCAAAAACGAGCTGCGCATACGGAAACATCCGGAGCGCAAGAATGAGCCGGGAGTCGCCGTAGAAGATTCGCTGGCGGTAGACGGTGTTTCCGGTTGCGTCAACGAGTTCCATCTCGATGGGCTCATACCCCGCTTCCATCCTCCGCATGAGACTACCGAGTCTTCGCATTGCGCGAAGCGAGTCATCCGACGAAAGATCGGTGAGTGTCGCCGGTACCCTGACGTTGTGCCACAGCACCGGATGCCCCGTTCCATCAGCGATGATTGCAGGGATGTCGAAGTTCCGCTGGAGAACGTTGTCGAGGATGAAGCTGAGATCGGTCGTGGGTGGCATACCCTGCGCCCAGCGAAGGGCGGCGCGCGTGCGATCCAGACTAAGCACATCCGCTATGTTTCCCGGATCAGCGGCAAGTAGGTCGAGAAGCTCGCGAAACTCCGGCTGGTAGGGATTTTCTGCCTGACTGGAAGCCTGAGAAACGCGCTCAAGGGCCGAAGCCCAGAGTTGCACGACAATCTGCTCGCGCTCGCGCAGGCGATTGATCAACTGGTGGGAGTACGCCAGGGAGGCAACCGCGATGACGATCGCACCGAGGAACAGCCCGAGCTTGAGCCGAGTGGTAAGGCTATAGGCCTTCATACCGCCAAATGGTATTTACCGCGGCGTTCTCTCGATACGTTGTCGGCCCGCTGCGTCTACGCGGCGCTGCCGGCAACCGTTATCGTCTGCGATCGCTTCGGTCCAGTCGAAACAAGGCGTACAGGAACGCCCATGAGCTCCTCTATACGCTCAAGGTACTTCCGCGCGTTCCCGGGGAGATCCGAAAGTGACCGTGCACCGGTGATGTCTTCGGTCCAGCCCGGGAGATACTCGTAGATCGGCTCGACCGTCTGAAGTGTCTGCGCATCGCTCGGGAAGCGCTCAGACACCTTACCATCAACACGATACGACGTACAGATCGCGAGCTCCTCGAGTCCGGTGAGCACATCGAGTTTTGTAACCGCCAGCTCCGTGAAGCCGTTGATGCTGCTCGTGTATCGCAAGGCTACAATATCAAGCCACCCACAACGCCGAGGTCGCCCGGTTGTGGCACCAAACTCGTGGCCAACCGCCCGGAGTTTTTCGCCGGCTTCGTTGTCGAGTTCCGTAGGGAATGGGCCGTTGCCCACCCGTGTACTGTACGCCTTGACAATCGCAATAACGCGGTTGACGGAAGTCGGCGGGATGCCGAGTCCGGTACACGCGCCACCAGCGCTCGGGTGGCTCGACGTGACAAACGGATACGTTCCAAAGTCGACGTCAAGCAGCGAGCCCTGTGCCCCTTCGGCCAGAACCGTCTTGCCCTCCGCAAGTGCATTGTGAAGGAAGGCGGTTGTATCGGTGACGAACGGATCAATGCGCTTGTCGAACTCGACGTACTCTTCGATTATCGCATCGACGTCAAGCGTTTCGGCGCCGTACACCTTACGCAGCAGGGCGTTCTTCTCTTCCAGACTTCGCGCCAGTTTTTTTCGAAGCACGTCACGGTCAAGCAGGTCAACGACCCGAATTCCGGTTCGGGCAAACTTGTCGACGTACGCCGGACCAATGCCGCGGCCCGTTGTCCCAATTGCTCCGGCGTCGCGCGCCTCCTCGATGGCCGCCTCCACACGCTTGTGATACGGCATGATCAAGTGCGCATTGTGCGATATCAACAGCCGTCCGTCTACCCCGAAACCGAGCGACTTGATCGTGTCGATCTCTTCCATCAAGGCGACCGGATCAATGACGACACCATTCCCGATAACACATGTCACGCCGTCATGGAAAATTCCACTCGGCACAAGGTGTAGAACAAACGTCTTGTCTTCCCAGCAAATCGTGTGGCCGGCGTTCGCACCGCCCTGGTATCGCGCCACGACATCTACAGACGGACTCAGGAGGTCAACGACCTTTCCCTTCCCTTCGTCGCCCCACTGGGATCCGATAATGACGGTAACAGGCATGGTCAGTTCTTGTTGTGTTTGGGCGCGGCGCCAGAACAATTGTCAGCGCTGGTGACCCCGGTTGCCAGGGCTCGTACGGATCGATATACCTGACGCTGCGCAGACAAAAAAGAAGGTGGCGAAACAACGTTCCGCCACCCTCTCCTTCGAGAATGCTCGAAGCGGCTACGGGTTGCCGCCCGGATCATCTTCAAACGACTGGACGGCTTCCTCGACCGAGTCATAGTGCTTGAAGACCGTGATGAGTTTCGTGATCACCAGCAGTGACTGAATGCGGTCTGCCACGTTCGCCAGTCTCAGGTCTCCACCGGCATTTCGCATCGTGGTGAGCCCACTGATCATCATTCCGAGTCCACTCGAGTTCATGAACTTGGTCTTGCCCAGATCGACAACAACATTCGCCTTTCCCTTCTCGCGAAGCTCGTGGAGCGTGTTGTGCAGGCTTGCGCCGTCGGGGCCGCCCATTACGTTGCCCTTCAGCGTAATTACGACCGCGTTGTAGCGTTCATCTAAGGAGTAATTCATCTTCCGAGGATGGCGGTGGATTCAGAAAGGATTCAGAGATTTCCCGTTTCAAAAAGCGCTAGCGAACCGGGAAGCGCCGCCTCAGCTCAACGACGACCGGCGAAGCCACAAAGATGGACGAGTAGGTCCCGATGAGGATGCCCAGGATCAGCGCAAATGCAAAGCCTTTCAGGACTTCACCGCCGAATATAAACAGGACCAGTACCACGAGCAAGGTGGTGCCAGACGTCACGATTGTGCGGCTCATCGTCCTGTTTATTGAGCGGTCCACCGTCTCTTCGAAGGGCTGTGTCTTGAAGAGCGTCGTGTACTCACGGATTCGGTCGAAGATGACAACCGTGTCGTTCAGCGAGTACCCCACGATCGTCAAGAAGGCCGCGATGATCGCCTGGTCGATCTGCAGCGAAAACGGAAGCACCGTGTGCAGCGCCGCAAAGACACCGAGTGTTATCGTCACATCATGGAAGAGCGCTACTACAGCGCCGACGCCGTAGCGCCACTCAAAACGAATAAGGATGTAGACAAAGATCACCAGCAGCGATCCGAGCACCGAGTAGATCGCACCCCGCGCAAGGTCTCGCGCGAAACGCGGACCAACATTGTCTCCTTTTACGATTGTCGGATTGAGTTCCGCATACTGGTTCTCCAACTCCGTAATGATGGCGGCGCGGACCACCTCGGCTTCTCCCGCATCGCTGGTGCGAATCAGCAGGTTGTTCTGCCCGTAGGCCTTGACCTCGGGTGCGTCAGAGAGCACAGCCGTCAGCTGATCCCTGACCGTTGTTGGTTCAAGGTTCTCGGTTGTCTCGACCACGTATTCGCGGCCGCCCTTAAAATCAATCCCGAGTTCCAGACCAATCGTGAACAGGGACACAAAACTCAAAAGGAGCAGCGTCCCCGAAATGATGTAGCCCTTCTTTCGGAGTCCGGTAAAACCGATGTTCAGGTCTTCAAAGATTCTCATCGTAGTGTGCGTATGTGGCGCGCGCGAACCGCGCAGGCGCCGGACGTAATGGGTGACTTGTTAGGCGACGTGCATCAACCGTAGGAGACGGTTGCGTGTCGATCGACGACGAGGTAGTCGAAGATGATGCGTGAAAACACGATCGCC
>JAUIJQ010000061.1 GCA_030431165.1 Rhodothermia bacterium
ATTCGCACATTGGCGCTCAAATCTGCCTTCCCGACGCGCCACTGTACGCGCTCCGGGAGTATCCCGCTCATCGCGCGTCGCATGTAAGAACGTGTCCAGCCGTCTCGAAATCGCTGCTCGAACGGCATCGCGATACACAGTTCCAGAACACGCCGGTCAAGGAACGGGTAACGCTGTTCAACGCCGAGCCGGCTGCCAAGCTGATCAAAGACGCGCACGGCAAACTCAATCCGGCCGTCATCGAGGCCCTGCACGTGTTGGGCTCGTAGCGCGTTCGTCTGGCCCCGGGAAGCCTCTCTCGCCGCGATGACGCGGCCTGCCACTCCGGAGCGGTTCACAAACGCCTCGTTGAGCGTGCGATTGAGACCGTGCTCCGGTTCGTTGTCTTCAGCCGCGGCCACGCCCCGCCCGAAGAAGCCGGGCAATCCGAAGTGCCGCCACAATCGCAGCGTTGTGTAGCCGAGTGTTGCGGGCACGCGTGCAACGGACCGCGCAAATCCGACAACGTCTCGATCCCGGGCCAGCTCCTCCAGTACGGGCACGCCAAACAGGCGGAAGTAGTGCCCAAGGTCATCAACGCCCCGGCGACCGGCGTACGTCTTGATCTCGTCGGCAAATTGCCCCCACGCCATCTGCCGCGCAAGCGATACGAGCTGCTCAAAGCCGTACGACACGGCCACGTCCCCGTCGAAGCCACTCAACAGCACACGCAGTCCGTTGTCGCGCGTAGCCTCCATGATGGCTTTGCTCATGTACAGACTGGGGGCCGCGATGGGCTCATCAGGCCGAACGTCCAGCAGATCCGAAACTGGCCGACACGTGTCTGCCTCGACAACGTGCGGCGTAAAATCGCGCGATTCTAAAACGGCATCGATATACGCACGCTCATCGATCCGTGGGTCCAGCGGGACTACACTCGGAAACACGGCCGAAAACGTGTGCAGCGGCGTCGCGGGATCGAGTACGGAGCGCGCAACACACGCCACCGACGAAGAATCGAGTCCGCCGCTCAAGGTTGTGCCAACGCCGCGCGAGTCCGGCGCGGCGCGGAGCCGACAGCGCACGGCTTCCTCGAAGACCGACCGGAATGCTTCGACATACGCTGCATCCGACGCGAGCTTCAATTCACGATCAACGTCAAAATGATAGTATCGGTGCTTCCGGATCCTGTCAGGCTCGATCACAACGACATGGGCCCGAGGGACACGAAAAATGCCACGGTACGCAGTCTGCTCCGAATCTGAGAACACCGGGACCAACAGATTCGCGAGCATCTCTTCGTTGATCGCGGGTGGGACCTCGCCACTCGACAGGAGCCCGCGAATCTCTGAAGCGACGTAAGCACGCTCCGGGTCACCGTAGTAGTACAACGGCTTGATCCCCATGACATCGCGAGCCAACACCATGCGGTCGCGTCGCGGATCCCACAATACAAAGGCAAAGTCGCCGATCAGGTGACGCGGGCTCTCCAGTCCCCACTTCAGGTAGGCATGCAGGATAAGTGTCGCGTCAGCCAGCTCTGCCGGTGGCCGACCTTGCAGGGCGAGCCTCTTGATCAGTTCGTCCCTGTTGTCGATCCGCGCGTCACAGCTAAGTACCACGCCTGACTCCGGATGACGCATGGGCAACGCAGCGCAGGCAGACTCAGGCGTGGTGAACAATGCGCAGTGACCAAGCGCAGCGCGCCCCTCACACCAAACGACGGACGAGTCAGGACCGCGATGTGCAATGGAAGCAAGCATGGCATCCATTTCCTCGCGCGCGACGTCAAGCCCGATGCGATTGTATGATGCAACGACGCCGCTCATAGTCTGACGTTTTCGAAGGTTGGAAGCGGTGTGTATCGGTCAAGGTCGGGCAGGTCACCGACGAGAATATGACCGTTGTACTCCAGCCAGGCGTGGGCGTCAATATTCTGCGCCGGGCCGGTATCCGACTCCCTGGCCGTGGGTTGGGACGCGTCCGATCTGGGACGCGCAACCCCGATGCGCAGGTCGGCGACAAATCCCAGACGCGACATCAAGAACAATGCGGCAAGGGCAAGCGTCAGGCACGGCCCGTCGATCCTGAATCGACTGCCAACACGATCGACGGCCCACCCGATGTCATCAGGTGAGGCGCCATCAAGAAAAGACGCGAGGGCCGGGGTGCGCGTGTCACCCGACTCGTCAGCCCGACGATAAAGTGAAAACGAAAGCAGGTCGCGAAACGAACGCTTCCGCAGCGCTAGCCGATACCATGGGATAAGAACGAGGCAGACGACAACGAGTCTGCGCCGAGGAGACGGGCTGTCAACAAATCGCCCAAGAAGCCTGCTCGCGCCACGAAGGGTAGGCATGGCGCTATGACTGATCGTCGGTGACGATACGTTCCACAAATGCAGCGACATCCCCGACCTGCGAAAGATCATCAGGGCGCTCGAGCCGAAGGATATCGGTTCTCGCGGCAAGGGCCACGCACTGCTTGAAGTGATCGCGCATCGCTTCCGACTCCTGGATCAGCGACGGTACGTAGGTATACCGCACCAACTCCACAAATGACTGCTGCCCTGAGAGTTTGGCCACTCTGGTCGCGTCACCCTCAGCCAGGACAAATATCGCGGCGAGCGGGATACGATCATCCGACGACGCGGCTTTTGCTGAATAGAGACGTTTCTCGATGTGCTCACTCAAGCGCGGAAGCTCGTCGGGGTCACGCCCCAAAGATGCCTCCACTGCTTCCGGCCAAAGCCGCATCGTGCTCGAACCGACGCGCACGGTCGGCACCTCGGATCCAACATCAACGGCGAGAACGTCGTCGGAGACGAGCAGATGACCACGTGCCTGCAAGGCGGCGGCCATGGTTGACTTGCCAAACCCCTTGTGCCCGACAAAAACGACGGCACGGCCGTTGACAGAAACGGCGCTTGCATGCAGAACCAGCAACCCGCGCTGGTGCAATAAAACACCGAGGCACTGCCCCATCACGACGGCGCGCGCCAGCCGCGCATCCGCACCATGTTGCATATCGACAACTACCCGATGCCCGCCAACGACCAAAAAGCGACCAACGCCACGCCAGGCGATTGCGATGCGGTCCCTGTTGATCTCTACAGCATTCGGCGCTCGCTCATTCTCTGTGGCAAGCCGCGGTACATCGCCAAGTACAACCGTCACACGATGGTCCAGACCAGCGTCTTCGATATCGGCTGAAGACGTGTTGCCGCCAAAGGCTGGCAGCGGCAACTCGATTTCGGATTCAATGTCCAGCCCGTATGCGCGGTAGCGAGGCACTATGGCAACTGTTATCGTGGTTGGCAGCCGCAAGGGTGCCGGGCGGCCGCAGGTTCGGATTGTGTATGGGGCATTTTCGATGGCCGGCGCCGCGTGAATCAGGCGCCCGGCACCTCACCGCCCTCCACTTCTATCAGCCCCCGTTCAACCATTTTGTGTACCAGATCCGCAACATCCTGCTCACAGGTCGCGTGATCGACCGAATACTCATCCGCCAGTTTCGACACCAATTCACCCAGCGTTGTCGGCTCCTGAATGATGTCCCATATTCGCGCACCTATCGGGTTCAGCCCGTAATACGTGCCGTCTGCGAGGCTGAGAATGACGACTTCGTCGTCGAGATGCGACGAGATTTGTTCACTCACCGCAACCAGAACGGATTTTGTTGTTACCATTATTAAAGGTTGGAAGTGAGGTTATCGGGACGAGAATATTCAAGTGTCAGTATACACTCCTTCAGGTATTCAACGTGAGAATTCTCAGGGTTCTCCACGTCTGAGCGGCATTGTGAGGTGCCGGTGAGCACGTTGCGCGTCCCGAATATCGAAGCCCAGATTGTACTCGCGTGCGCCGCTCCCGCGCCCGGTCGATCCGTCGTTTCATTGCTTGCGCAGTTTGCGGATGACCTCGACTGGGACCGGCTGATTCGATACGCTACCACTCACGGATTCGAAGTTCAGCTTGACCGCCAATTACGTCGCGCTGAACGCGCCGGGGTTGCCGTTACAATTTCGGCTGACCGAAGGAAAGAGTTGCAGGCGCGGGTTGCGGGCAGGACAATCCGAAACGTCGAGCAAACGCGCGAGCTGCTTGCGCTACTGGACGCGCTGACGGCAGAAGGCTTTGATGCCATTCCGTTCAAAGGGCCGCTGCTCGCCGACCGCCTGTACGGTGACGTTGCGTTGCGCGGCTTCAGCGACCTTGACCTCCTTGTTCGGCGGAATGACTTCCAGTCGGTACGCGACCTGCTTCGCCGTCGTGGCTACGACGACCCGCACGATCTGCGAGGCCGTGCCCTGCGTGTCTTCCTTCGAACGCGGATGGGGTACGAGCTGATCGATCGCCACACGGGCATCATCGTCGAGATACATTGGGCGTTCATCAACCGTGTCCACGCGTTTCGACTCGAACCAACGGATGTGTGGGCGCGCGCTGTCATGCGTCCGTTCGCCGGCCGCGAGGTCCTGTCAATGTCCGCCGAAGACTTGCTGCTCTACCTGTGCGCGCACGGATCGAAGAGCTTCTGGACCCGAGCCGCATGGATCGCGGATGTCGCCGGACTCGTGGCGCGTGAAACTGCGCTTGATTGGGATGCGGTTTTGAAGCGCGCGCACGTGCTGCATGGCGAACGCATGCTCCTTACCGGCCTTCGCCTTGCACGTGACCTTTTCGACGTTGAACTGCCCACTCGGGTTGATACCCGAATTGATGCCGACGACGCCTCGCGTATGCTCGCCCAACGCGTCGCTTCGTGGTTGTGGAATCCGCCGCGCGGACCCGACGAACGGGGCAAGGTTCAGTTTCACTTGCAGATGCGCGAGCGTTGGCGCGATCGCCTGCCTTATTACGGACACCTCGTTCGCAACGCAATTCTGTCGCGCGTGTCCGGCAAACACTATCGTGCGCTGGCGCCCTGAGAGCGCACGGCCTCTCGCTGCAACAGCCGGCGCGACACCGCCACGATGTGTTCCGCGACCTGGCGGCCGGCTTCAGCGACAACTTCGGTCAGCCCGTCTCCCGAACCGAAGTCGGATGCTGTGATCGCAACGACCCTTAGCATGGGTGGCAGCATTCCCAGTGCCCTGGCCATTTCGACGGCCTCCGCGACACTGAATGCGTGAGACGAGTAAGAAAGAAAGTCGGATGGTATGCGTTGACGACGTGGATCAAGCGACACTACCGCACCGGGGCATAGCGCAAACGAACGCGCAGCGTCGATAATGAATACAAGATCTGCGCCGTCAAACGCCTCGATGATCGATGCGCCCTCCCCGCTGAGTACACGTACGTCTACTGCATCCGCAATCTTGTTGCGAACCAACTCGGCGACCACTAGGCCAACACCGTCGTCGCGACGAAACCGATTGCCCACGCCGATGACACGAATTTGCACGTCAGTCACGGTCAACGGTCAGATTCAGAAAGTGGCACGAACACGAAATACACGGATCGTAGTTGCGGATACCCTGCTCACACTTCCACTGCAGTTCGTCATCGCTCAACGTGACATTCTCACCCGCAAAGTGCATCATGTCTTCTTCGATGCAGGCCTGATTCTGTGATGTTGGCGGGACAATGCGTGCGTCTTTGATGATGCCCTCATCATCAATTTCGTATCGATGCCAGCACAGACCACGCGGCGCTTCGGTGCATCCGTAGCCGACACCGGCCCGGGGCGGTACCGGCACCGAAGGCTGAGACGGCTCCTCATATCGATCTATCAAGCGGATAGCCGTCTCAAAGGCATGAACAAGTTCTACCGCGCGCACGAGCAAGCTCTTGAACGGGTTGTTGCAGGTTCTACCGGGTCCAAACTTCAGGGCGGCGCGCTGCGCCTCAGGTGACAACATCTCAAAGTTGAGGTTGAAGCGGGCCAGCGGACCGACGAGATACGCACCGCGGCGGCGATGACGACCATGAAGGGACGTAGAGTGCGCCACGTGAATCTCTTCAAACTCGTCGTCGAAGGCCTCGATCGGAATATCGACGCCTTTGTTCGAGACAATTCGGCCTCCGAGAATTGCGTACTCGTCTTGCTCGCGCAGCGCAACAAACTCGTAGTCGCGTTCAAACTCAGGAAATGGCAAGGCACTCAACGCTTCAAGTGCTTCGATCGAGGCACCGAGGCCCCACTCCAGTTCGGGACGAAGTGCGGCAAGTTCTGCAACGGTCGGCACCCGATAAAAGCCACCAACGCGCACATTGATCGGGTGCACCTCGCGTCCGCCGACGACCTGCATGATGGTGTTGCCGGCTTTCTTCAGCCGGAGCCCGTTCTTGACGAGTTCCGGGTGGTCGCGTGCCATCTGGATCGCGTCCTCAAATCCCAGGAAGTCGGGCGCGTGGAGCATGAAGACGTGCAGGGCGTGGCTCTCGATCCACTCTCCGCAGTAGAGCAGGTGACGAAGGTCGCGCAGGCTGCCGTCGACGCGGGCGCCCACGATTTCTTCCATCGCGTGCGAGGAGCTCATCTGGTAAGCGATCGGACAAATGCCGCAGATACGCGCGGTGATGTCAGGTGCCTCTTTGAAATCTCGGCCGCGCAGGAATGCCTCGAAGAATCGGGGCGGCTCGAAGATCTTCAGCTTGGCATCAGTGACGGTTCCATCCTTGATTCGGATGTGGAGCGCCCCTTCGCCCTCAACGCGCGCGAGGTAATCAACTTTGATGGTTCGCGATTTAGCCATGATTGGTGTTCTGTGCCCGTTCCGCAATGAGGCTTTCTTCGTGGAAAGCCGGCGCCGCGGCCTGAATGGATCGAAACAGTCGCTCGATTTCGGCATCAGTCGCGCCGAGTTCCCTGAACGTCGCGGCAGCAGATGCCGTGTTTGGCGTCTCTTTTGGGCCAAAGCATCCGAAGCAACCCCGATTAAAACGCGGGCACAGTGCACCGCACCCGGCATGGGTCACCGGCCCCATACACAGCGTACCTTTTGATACCATTACGCACGCGGTGCCACTCAGCTTGCATTCCATACAAACCGAGTGTGGCGACACGTTTGGCTTCCTTCCATGCAGGAACGCCGAGATCACTTCAAGTAACTGGTACTTGTCGATCGGACAACCGTTTAGCTGAAAGTCTACCGGAACGTGGTCAGCAATAGCCGTGGACGTGCGCAGCGTTTCGATGTAAGCCGGATTTGCGTACACCGCACCTATGAATGCGTTGACGTTTGCAAAATTGCGCAGCGCCTGGATGCCACCGGATGTCGCGCACGCGCCGATCGTAATCAGCACGCGCGACTTTCTCCTGATCTCGTGGATGCGTTCAGCGTCATGCGGTGTCGTGATAGACCCTTCGACCAAGGTGAGATCGTAGGGGCCTTTCACAGTGGCACGCGTTGCTTCCGGGAAGTACGCGATCTCGACGGCGTCAGCAACCGCAAGCAGCTCATCTTCGCAGTCGAGCAGGCTTAGCTGGCAGCCATCACACGATGCGAACTTGAACACGGCCAGCTTGGGCTTCTTGCGTCGTGTTTTGCCTCGCTGCGTCTTTTTGCGGCGTGCTTCGCTCTGTTGTGAGTTCGGATTCATCACGTTATCGCTTTAGAGTGCGCGTACGCGGAACCGACGTGCGATTTCACTGAACGCAAAGACCGGCCCGTCGCGGCAGATGAAGTCACCGCCGTACTGACAGTGGCCGCATCGACCAATGGCGCACTTCATGTTGCGCTCCATCGACACGAAGATCGCTTCGTCGGGTACGCCGAGCCGAGCAAGGTGAATCTGCATGTAGTGCATCATGATCTCGGGCCCACATACCATCGCGATCGTATTTGACGGGTTGGTGCGTGCCGCTGAAACAAGCTGCGTAATGACGCCTACGTTGCCGTGCCAGCTACGGTCGGCGCGATCAACCGTCACCGACACCTTCGCATCGAGGCGGCTTCGCCACTTGATCAGCTCTTTCGGGTAGAGCATGTCCTCTGGCGTACGTGCCCCGTAGAAGATCACGACACGTTCGTAGTCGTCCCGATTTGCCAGTACGTGCCGAATCGATGGCCGCAGCGGAGCGAGCCCGATTCCGCCGGCAGCGAGAATCACGTCTTTTCCGCGTGCCTCCTCCATCGGCCAGCCTCGGCCGTACGGTCCCCTCACGCCGACGGTATCGCCTTTTCGCAACTTCGACAGGGCGTGTGTCACTGTCCCAACGTCGCGAATGGTGTGAACCAGCACCGACGGACGGGCGGCGTCTCCGCTGATCGAGATCGGTACTTCGCCAACGCCAAACACGTACAACTGGTTGAACTGACCCGGCTCAAAGACAAACGTGCCGGCATCCGGCTCCAACTCCAGCGTGAAGGTGTCGGCTGTCTCCTGTATCCGGCGCCGTACCCGCATGGTGGCGGGCACCATGGCATCCTTGCCCATTTGTCGTCCCCCGTTCACGCGAACATATCCAGCATCTGAATCCGCGTTGCCATCAGGCGCTCGATGACGAGCTCCAGGATGCGGCGGTAGATGTGATAGCCAAACTCAGTGTCTTCCTCACACTTCCGGCGTACGCATTCAGCGTCAAACGCGATCGCCGAGATATCTTCTATCACGCGTACGTCATAACGCCAGGTCGCCGGCGGCAACACCCATGACCAGCCAATGAGGTCGCCGGGTCCGGGTGAATGAATGACCCGGGCGCGGTTTGCGGTTTCAACTTCCACTACGGCACGGCCCGTGCGAACGAGGTAGAAGTGCGTGCAGGGTTCGCCTGCGAGCATCACAAACTTGCCCTTCGCGAAGTGCGCGATCTGGGCGCATCCGGCGATGAACTCTATGTCGTCGTCTGGAAGCTCCGAGAAGAACTCGTTCTCGCGCAGAAGTTCGGGTATGGTTTTCGTCTTCATGTTGCTTTGGCTTCTTCGCTGACCTCACTGTCGAGCGTTGCGAGTTCGTCCCGGATGTCGATCCCGGCGGGGCACCATGTGATACACCGCCCGCAGCCGACGCAGCCCGACGTTCCGAACTGGTCGTGCCAGGTATCGAGTTTGTGTGTGAGCCACTGACGATAACGTGACGCCGTCGTCTTTCGGACGCTACCACCGTGCAGATACGAGTGGCTGAGTGTGAAACAGGAATCCCATTGTTGCCATCGCTCAGCGTGTGTGCCCGTCAGGTCGGTGACGTCTTCCACGTCCACGCAAAAGCAGGTCGGGCACGCCATCGTGCAGTTTGCGCAGGACAGACAGCGATCCGCAACAGTTTCCCAGTGATCGCTGCGGAGCGAAGCACCTAGAATTTCACGTGCGCGACCCATGGCAGGCACCGCGGTGATCTGCCCAACACTGCGCCGCACCTGTTCATCAACGGCCCTTTGATCAGCTTCAGATGTCGCCTGAAGGGCGGTCGGCTTGAGCGACAAGTGGTCCGTGAGCCTGCGCAGCGCGCCGCGCCCCGTCTCACTACCGGCTCGTAGAACAAACCGATGTGAGTCGCCCGTTCCTAACTCAGTCAGCGCAATGTCAAAGTCAGCTTCCGGCGATGGTCCGCCGCCAACCGACGTGCAAAAACATGTGGCCGCGGGCACTGCACAACCAACAGCCAAAATGAACGTGGCACGCCTGCGCTTCGCGTAGGCGGAGTCAGGGTAAGCCGACTCATTCAGCACGCGGTCCAGAATGCGTATTGCCGAAATCTCACACGCCCGCACACCGATGAATGCCGTGGCCTGGCATTCATCAGCAGCCGGCTCCGGCTGCCATGCGCCGCGATCGTCGCGTGTCGCCTCCCAGAGCTTGCGGCGCGGCGGATACAGGAACCGTTTCCACGACGTTGGCCCGACCACGTAGTCGAACATCCGATCAGAGCCCGACGACGCGATCCTGTAGCGGCCGGGAGACTGCTCATCTGATATACCCCGCGGCAGATCGTTTACGTTTGCTATGTCGTCGTAAACGACTGCGCCATTTCGCACGCGCGGACCAATCAGTCGGTAGCCATCGTTCTTGAGCACGTCAAGAAGTTGGGCAAACAGACCGGCCTGGAGTGTTACGGATTCAGCGTGTTGCAACATCGGTTTGGCGCTTCTGTTGTACCGAATGTGCCAGCGTTCAGTGGCCCCGGAATAGTGTAGAACACGGCACAATTGGGAAGCGTCCGAAACCACACCAGGCGCGTGTAGCGACCGGCCCATGGCCATCGTCGGGGAATCCCCTACGTGAGCCCACACGCGCCCGACCTGACACGATTGCGAGCAACCGGACACGACTGCGGACAACCGGACACGCGTGGAAACACTATGCAGCGGCATGAGCCTAAATATCTCGGGGTGATTCTCAGCTTTGTCGTCGCGTCGCTTGTCTTTGCTTCGTGCACCGAGTCGCTTGTAGATCTCGACCGAAACGACATTGCGGCCGTGAATCTTGAACAGGGAATCCATCGCCGTACGGCGTCGATGGGTGACCTCGGCACGATGCGGTACACAGTCGCAGCGCCGCGTCTTGTCTCGGGACAACGCTACCCGCTTGTGATTGCACTGCACGGCG
>JAUIJQ010000062.1 GCA_030431165.1 Rhodothermia bacterium
GATCCACACGCGCTGCTCTTCGACACCCAGCGCGGAGATCTTGGTAAACACAACGGGTTCAACAACACGTACAACGCCGTCGAGCGCGACGTCCTCATCGCTCCAGCGCACAAACCGGACCGGCGTGCCCGGCTCGATACGCACCGCATCCTGCGACAGGACGTCAATAGCAACCTCAAGACGCTGCGGGTCGCCAACTTCAAGAAGGGGCGCGCCGGGCGCAACAACGCCTTCACTCTCATGATGTATGGCAAGCACGCGGCCGGCAACCGGCGTGCGGATTGAAACCGGAACTCCTCCCCCGGACGCCCCTGCAAACCGCAGCGCAGTCTGCGCGGCTTCCAGATTGTGGCCCGCGACCTCAACCGAAAACTCAGCGGATGACGCCTGTGCCGCAGCGCGGCGCGCCTGAGCGGCTGCGTAGTCCACTTCCCGCTTCGTTGCAGCATTTCCATCAAACAGCGCACGAACACGAGCAAGTTCTTCGTCGGCGAGCGTCGCGTCGGCCTTTGCTGCTGACGCTGCCTCTTCGGCCGACTGTAGCGCTGCACGCGCGGCTGATACCCGCGCCTCAGCTTCTGCGCGACGCTGAGGGTTGAGCGCCTCAACACGCATCGGCTCAATCGCGAGGACTGTTTCGTTCAATTCTACCGGGTCACCTACGTTCAGCTCAAGCCGCCGCGCGAAGCCGGACACCGGCGCGGTAATGACAAAGCGATCAACCACACGGGTCTGCCCCTCCTCTTCAACAACGACCTCCATGTGGCCGCGTGACACCTCAGCGGTTTCAACCCGGTGCGGTTGCGGCAGAAATCCGTAGACAATGGCCGCCACAAGTGCGATTGCCAGGACGGCGCCCACTATGCGTTTCGTGGTCAGGTACTTGCTCATTACTCTCTGGTTTTCAGAACCGACACCAGATCCAACCGGTAGAGTCGGCGTCGGATAATAAGTCCCGTCAGGAGCGCGGACCCCATGACAATGACTGCGGAGAATGCGTACGATCCCGCGCTCATCACAAATGGAAATCGGATCAACTCGGTCTGCAACGACGAAACCATGTAGATGCACAGCGCCCACCCGATCATGAATCCGACTGGGATTGCAATCAGGGTTAAGAGTGCAAGTTCGCCAAGAAGGATGTACGCGACTTCTGACTGCCGGAATCCGAGAATCCGGAGACTAGCCAGCTCGCGGGCGCGCTCTGACAGCGCAATCCTCGCCGAATTGTAGATGATGGCAAACGCGATGGCAGCGGCGAAGAGCGTATAAAAAAAGGCGAAGACAAGCATGGTCTCGCCCATGTTGTCATAGAAGTCTTCGATAGACTGCAAGCGCGACGATACACCGGCAACGCGTGGGATCTCCTTGAGCACGTCGTACACATCCGTTATCACCGCTTCGTCGGTTTCGAGGAACACGCCCGATATGGCCGGCCCCTCCCTGAGGAGCTTGTTCAGCGCATCAATGCGCATGTAGGCCCCGAGACCGATGTACTGCTCCATGAAGTCAGCTACGGGGACGCTGCGCGTCGGACGGCTGCCTTCAAGCACTTCAACATGCAGCGTATCTCCCGGCGCAACGCCGAGCAGTTTTCCGAGGTGCGGCGGTATCAGGATTCCATCAGGCGGAGGCTCCACGACATCGAGATCCGTATTTAACAACCTGAAGAGATCACCGCGCGGCTCAACGCCCTGGATGGCCGTGCGATACGTTCGGTTGCCGTTGTGCAGTCGAACCGGGGCAGCACGAAATACCTCGCCATATTCAACGCCGGGGATCGACTCGAGTCCGTACAGTGCTTTCCGCGATGTCGGCTCAAAGAACGTGACACTGAGATCGTCGCGTTGCGCCATGGAGAATTGAATCTCCATCATGTAGTTCATCGCTCCATCGAAGAACTGGCCCATCAGTAAGAGCGCACTCGCACATGCAATTCCAATGACCGCGAAGAACGCCTTGACCGGATGCCTGTCGAGGTGGCGAATAATCATTCGCGTGGGCTGCGCAAGCCATCGACTTAACCCGAGTCGCTCAACGATGGACTGCCGGTACCGGGGCGGCGGCTCCGGACGCATCGCCTCTGCTGGCGGAAGCAATGCGGCACGCCGCACGGCAGCCATGGTACCGATGTACGCAGCCAGCATACTCACCGCAAGCGCATTGCCAACGACGCCAGGATTGAGCTGATAATGGATGTACGGGAATCTGTAGAACTGCATGTACAGCTCGGCAAGGCCAAACCCGAAGCGGATGCCCAGCGCAAGTCCGCCAAGAACCCCAAGCAGCATAATCCCGGACACCAACAGCAGGTAGTGGACGCCTATCTGGATGTTGCTGTACCCGAATGCCTTGAGGACGGCGATCTGCTCACGTTGCGTCTGCACGAGCCGAGTCACAACCACGTTGAGGAGAAACGCGGCGACGCCTAGGAAGATGACGGGGAATATTGTCGCCATCTGATCAAGCTGGCGGAACTCCTCGGTGATGTAGAAATGCGACTGCTGGTCCTCGCGACCAATGGCACCAAAGCCGCCATAGGGCCTGAGGATCAGATCAACCGCTTCAATCACTTCCTCCCGGGACGCGCCGGGCGCCAAGATGAGGCTCAGATCGTTGAAAGCACCCTGCATGTCGAAGGCCGTCGCAAGCGGTGTGCGTCCCATCCACAGAATGCCGAATCGCTCGAAGTCGGGGATAAACGAACCGGGAGCGAGCTGATACAGGTACTCAGGAGTACGCACGATGCCAACAATCCGGAGCTGTTTGCGCCTGCCATTCAGGACTGCTCCAAGTTCATCACCGGGCCTGAACCCATGGGCCTCCGCAAAAGCATCGCTAACAACAACCTCATCGTCGCGGTACGCGTCAACCGATCGCCCCTCAACGAAGTACAGCCCGTTCAGTACGGGTGGACCTTCGTCAGGCACCGAGATGATCTGGGCCTGCACGGGCTCCTGGTAGCCCTCGATGTCGAGACTGGCGCCAGCAACAACCCGTGTTGCCAGGACATCAACTCCCTCCAGTGCGCTTACGCGCCGCGCAACAGACTCGGGCGCGCGCTTCAGCGTCGCAAACACCTCAGCAAATCGATACTCCGAGTAGAACTCGTCCAGCGTCGTGGTCAACGCGTCGAGGGTCGAACGCGACATGACGTAGGTGGCAACGCCGCACGTAACCACAAGCGCAATGGCGAGCGCCATTCCGCGCATGTACCAGAGGTCACGAAAAAGTTTGCGATAGATTGAACGCATACCTGCGCCACCGGCTACCAGTGCATTTCGTGCGGCTGCTTCTTCGTCTGATTGACGAGAACATCCGTCACTTTTCCGTCCCCCATCTTGATAACGCGGTCGGCCATTCCGCCTATCGTGACGTTGTGTGTGATGACCGCGGTTGTGGTCCCGAGTTCGCGGTTAACGCGGTCGAGCGCTTCGAGCACGATGACACCCGTCTCGGAATCAAGTGCGCCTGTTGGCTCATCGCACAACAGTACCTGCGGATTCTTCGCGATCGCCCGTGCAATCGCCACCCGTTGCTGCTGTCCCCCTGACAACTGTGACGGGAAGTGGTCGAGGCGATCACCCAGCTCAACGAGCGCCAGGGCGTCTTCGGGCGTCATGGGATCGCGCGCGATCTCTGTGACAATCGCAACGTTCTCGCGGGCCGTCAAGCTCGGAATCAGGTTGTAGAACTGGAAGACAAAGCCAACGTGATGGCGCCGGAACTCGGTAAGCTCACGCTGCGACGCACGGGTGAGATCCGAATCCAGGTAGCCTACAAAACCGTCTGTTGCGGTATCGAGTCCGCCGAGGATATTCAGCAGTGTGGATTTTCCACTGCCCGATGGGCCCAGCATCACGACCAGTTCGCCGGCGTACAGTTCGAGATCCACTCCCCTCAGGGCGTGTACCTGCACCTCACCCATGTCATACACCTTCGTGACGCCACGTGCCTGAAAGACAAGTTGTCTGTCGGGGTCAACCATCGTTCATTCGCCCGAACCTGTTGTCGTCGTGTCGTCGCCAAATCGCGTCTGCCCCAGCTCTCGCAGCAGTGCCGCCTGTGCACGACCGTACGCTGCGAGCGCCTGCGCGTGACCAAGCCGCGCGCTGCGGAGAGCAAACTCTGCTGCAAGCAATTCTGCTGTCAGTGCCGCGCCCAGCTCGTGACGCGACGTCATTGCGGCATAAGCAGCGTCAGCTTCTCGAACGCGCTCCTCAGCGACAGACGCCGCCAGCCTCCTGTTCTCAACCGCAAGTGCGCCTTCACGCAGCCGGAACAACGCGCGACGCTCTTCCTGCTCAAGACGCTCACGGGCCTGGTCAAGCTTCAGCGCCGCTTGCGTCCGCCTCGCAGCGGAGATGCCGGAATCCCATAACGTCCAGCGTGCTGACAATCCGATCTGCCACGTGCCCGTAAACGCGTCCTCCTGTGGAAAGATGTACGGGTTTGGGCGAGCGTAGTCGTACACGCCGATCAGATATAGAGCAGGCAGCCACGATGATCGCGCTGCGCGATGCATCGCTGCGGCCGCGTCAACGTCATGCGCTGCGGCACGAAACGATGCGCGACTTGTTGCGGCCGGCAGCAGCGCATCCCCATCGATACCAAAGTCCCAGTCGAGCGCGGCTGGCGCCGCTGGAACAATGCGCGCGTCAACCGGCAATCCGGCGACCTCATTTAGACGAAGGCGAGCAACTTCAACGGCAGTCTCAGCTTCGAGCGCCTGGAGCCGCACTTCGCTGACGCGCGTCTGCATGGCAAGCACATCCGAAACAAGCGCCGTCCCTGCATCGCGACGTCTGATCATTACTGCGAGTTGCTCCTCGGCCTGCGCAAGCGCCACGTCCACCACAAGCTGTGCCTCGGTGGCCTCGTACAGATTCCAGTAAGCCACCCGAACAGCATAAGCGACGGCAGCCCCCGCATCGGCAGCCGACTCCGCGCGCGACGAAGCAACGTATTTGGCGCCGCGGTACTGATTGATCAGACCAAATCCTGAGAAAAGCGGCTGCTCGAGGGTTGCTGAGAAACCATAGCGCGAACGGATGGCCGGCACCGAAAACACGCCGTCGATCGAAGGAATCCCCAACTCCGGAGGCAGCTCCAGTTCGTAGTCGGGTACGTTCGGACTAAGCTGCGTAAAGGTACCGTCGATCCGCATTGAAGGCGCCAATGCGCCTCGTGCTTCGCGTACACGGGCCGCGGCTTCGTCAGCGCCGAGTTGCGCCAGAATGTAGTCGTGGTTGTGCTCCAGCCCATAAGCCACGCACTCTTCAACGGACATTACCCATGCATCCTGCGAATACGCGACGCCTGCTGTCGCAAGAAGCAGTGAAAAGACGCCAACGTACATCGCGACAACCTTGTGCATCGCCGTTTGTCGATCAGGTGATCCTCGCAAGCGGACGAGGAAGACAACCAGTCGTACTGCGTTGTTCTGATGCATCTGCGGCCCCACAAAGAAGCGGATTTTCCGGATGAAGTATACGCAACGACTCCTGCGATTCTGACGGGATTTGCCGCGATCGAAGGGCCGTGATACCCGCACTGACGCGGTTAACGAATCAATCCGCAACCATGTCCTGCGTGCCACGTAGCCGAACAGAATTGCCCGACCTATCTTTACGATTCTTTACGATAGGATCCCCTCCGTCCCGCAATTCCATCCGACCCAGACCTGCTATGCGCCAGGCCCCTCTCTCTTTGCTGCTCCTCGCTGCTTTCTTGGTAACGTCGCACTCAGCGCATGCCCAGGCGACGATGAACGGTCCAACCATCGGGCCTTCCAGTGACGAAGTCACAGCCGTTTTTGTCAACGACGCGCCTCGTATTGACGGGCACCTCGACGAAGCGATCTGGCAGCAGATCCCGCCAATAACGGATCTCATCCAAATCTGGCCTGACGACGGTGCCCCTCCCACCGAGCGATCTGAAGTCAGGATCGCATACGACCGCGACAACCTCTACTTCGCGTTCAAGTTCTACGACAAAGATCCGCATCTCATCCGGGCAAAGAATCTTGAGCGAGGCGGACGAAACGACCGCGACGACCACGCCTACATCGCGCTCGACACGTACATGGACAAGCGCAATGCCTACCTGTTCGAGATGAACGCGCTTGGCACCCAGGACGACGCAACGATCACGGACGAAGGCCTGACAATCGACAGCTTTTCCTGGGACGCTGTCTTTCGGAGCGAGACGGTTATCGATGACGACGGATGGACCATGGAGGTCTCTATTCCGTTCCGCCAGCTACGATTTCCCAAAGGCGAAGAGTTGGAATTCGGACTCATGTTGTCCCGCATGATCAACCGCAAAAACGAACGTTCAATCTGGCCCCGCATCGGACTCGAGTACGGATCGAGCTTCACAGCCCTCGCCGCCGTTTCCCAGTACGGTACGCTGAAAGGACTGAAGAACGTCCGCCGCGGAAAGAACCTCGAGATCAAGCCGTACGTCATCGCGGGGGCCCAGAAGATTCGGGAAGACCTCGCGCTGGAGACAACGGAATCCGACTTCACGCAGGATATCGGTGTTGACATCAAGTACGGTGTGACGTCGAACCTCACGCTTGACCTGTCGGTCAACACCGACTTCGCCCAGGTCGAGGCAGACAACGTGCAGCTCAACCTGACGCGATTCAGCTTGTTCTTTCCCGAGAAGCGTGAGTTCTTCCTCGAACGATCGGGACTGTTTGAGCACGGCAATGCGCGCTCGACGCAGACCTTCTTCTCAAGACGGATTGGTCTTTCGGAGGATATCCTGGCCGGCGCGCGCATGACCGGTCAGCTCGGCCGTTTCTCGGTCGGCGTGATGAACATCGAGACCGGCAGCAAGATTGGGGAGATCTTTGGCGGACCATCCGCAAACAACACCGTCGCGCGTGTGCGCACCGGACTGTTTCCGCGTGCCACGGCAGGTGCCATCTTTACGAACATCCAGCGAGACGGCGAATTCAACCGCGCGGTTGGCGTTGACGCCCAGTATCGTTTCTGGTCGTCAAGTGAGGTTGAGGCGTGGTATACCGAGGTGCGCGACTCAGACTCCGACCTGAATGACGCGGCCGGGTATGCAGGCTTCCAGCTCCGCAATGATCGTGGCGGCGTCCGCGGTTCTTTTACCAGTGTCGGAAGAAACTACATGCCTGCCCTCGGCTTTGTGCGTCGGCGGGACATGCGGCGCTACTTCATCAACGGCGAGTTTACGCCGATCGTGAACTTCGCCGGGTTGCCGATGATCAGGCGCCTCAACTTCGAGGCTGAGTACGACTACATCGAAGGGCAGGACGGAGAGAAACAGTCAACAGAGCTTGGCCTGCAGGGCGCGGTGAACTTCAATCGTCGCGACGCGGTTGCCATCAACTACAGCCGCTCCTATGAGCGCTTGGAGGGTTCGTTCTTCATTCGGCCCGACGCAGAGATTCCGGCTGATGAGTACACCTTCGATCAGGTCAGCATCCAGGGAGAGACCGACTCGAGCCGCAGGCTTTTTGCTTCTGGCGGTGTTTCGACAGGATCGTTTTTCAGCGGCAACCGAACCGATATCGGCGCAAACGTCGGATTCCGCCAATCGCGGCACCTGAATATTGAGGCCGGCGTCGACCACTCGATCATCGACTTGCCTGTTGCCAATGGCGAGTTTACGGCCACAACCGTGTCGCTCAACCTGTTGGGGGCGTTAAACCGGAAGCTGTTTGCCAAAGGCTTGATCCAGTACGACAACTTCTCGCGGGACGTGCAGGCCAACATCCGCGTCGACTGGATTCATACGCCCGGCAGCGACCTGTTCCTCGTGTTCAACACGTCGTACCACGTATCCGGCGACAACGACGACCTGTTTGACCCGCGTCGCGACTTCCTGCTGAACGACCGCGTGGGTGTGCTGAAGCTGACGTATCTGGTGTTGTTGTAGCGGAAACGGATTCTTGTCATTTCAGAGCGGGAGCCGCGATGAAGCGAGCTGCGTTGGTTGTATTTGCCTTCTTCCTGGCTGCTTGCACCGACGCAGATAACTACACGAGTGACTACACCCTGGTCTTCCACGAAGATCTGTCCATAGGATCGGCCGACGGCGGCGACGCCTACCTGTTCAGTCGGATCGACGACATCACGATAGGCACAGACGGCCGGATATATGTGCTCACGTCGCGCGTGGGACCCATTCGAGTCTTTGATCCCGACGGTGCCTTTCTCTTTGAGTTCGGCGTGGACGGTCAGGGGCCGGGGGAACTCCAGTATGCGAACACAATCGTCGCGTTGAGCGACCGAATTGTTGTGTGGGATCGCATCAAGCGCGGTGCTCTCCACTATTCTTTAGATGGAGAATACCAGGATATGCAACGGCACGACATCGGTACACCGTACGGATTTCAGGCGTTCGGCGATTCCATAGTCTTTGCAGTAGTCGCGGCGATTGAGGGGAACGCGGCGTCGGACCAGCGCCTCTTCATTTCTGAAAAGACCTTCAAGGAATTCAGGCTGATCGACGGCGGGACACTCCACAATCCGGATGACAAGCTTGAGGCGCGACTCGGCAATGCACCCGGTTTCTTTGCGCTCGCGGTGATCGACTCGACTCTGATAGTCATTCCAAGAATGGTATATCGATGTGCGGTCACGTGGATCGACCTAAAGGACAACGCGAGTATCATCGGCCCCGGACGACACAAGAAGGTTGGCTACGATCGCTGCGAAGATCCGCCATATCGACTCATCACAGAAACCGAGTACGATGCAGTGCGAGCCGAATCCCCAATGGGACTCAGTGCGACGTACGGTCAAGGGGAAAGTGTCTTTGCGAGGCACGCTCAGACGGCGGGTATGCCATTTCCCATTGGGAATGGACACGTTGCATTGATCGTTGACCGCTACGCCCATGGAAACCGGCGCTCAGCCGATCTATTCGACTCGTCGGGTGCGTTCGAATACAGCGTGACCGTCAGTGGGTTGAACGAGACAGCACGGCTGATGACATGGGACGATAGGGGCCGTCTCTACTTTCGCGGGAGATCGGCGGAAGGCGTACCGTTGGTCGTTCGGTATACCTACGAGTTGGAAAACTTCCCTTGATCAAATCAGAAATTTTGGGTCACCAGGGCTTCCATTCGTTCATGGACAGAACTCGCACGGCGAACCGCCGGGCTCAATGTTACATTGGGGCATCCATCCGCTGTCCCGCGTTTCATGAACCAGGCTCTGCCCGATTGCCCATGCCCCGCCTGAACCTCCTTGCGTTTGCCCTGCTGGCTCTTGTCTCGGCGCCGCCCGCATCAGCCCAGCCGCTACCACACGGTCACGACCATGAACGACCGATCGTCTTCCCCGACGTGCCGGGATACGTGACGCTATCGGTTGACCTTCACATGCACACCGTGTTCTCGGACGGATCGGTGTGGCCAAACATCCGCGTTCAGGAAGCGCATCGCGACGGACTCGATGCAATTGCAACGACTGAACATCTCGAGTACCAGCCCCATCGCGAAGATATCCCACACCCCGATCGCAACCGGGCGCACGTCATTGCTTCGCAGGCCGCCGCCGGTTCTGACCTGATCGTAATCCCGGGGTCAGAGATTACGCGCAGCATGCCTCCCGGACACTCCAACGCAGTCTTCATCCAGGATGCCAATCGCCTGCTCATCGCTGACTCCGTTGCCGTGTTCGAAGAAGCCGTACGTCAGGGTGCATTTACGTTCTGGAACCATCCGAACTGGACAAGCCAACGTGGTGACGGTGTCGCGACGCTTACGCCGACACATCGTTACCTCATCGACAACGACCTGCTCCACGGCATCGAGGTCGTTAACGAACTAACGTACTCCGATGAAGCGCTGCAGATTGCGCTGGATAACAACCTTACAATTCTCGGCACTTCAGACATACACGGCCTGGTTGACTGGCTGTTCGACGCCGGCAACGGTGGACACCGTCCGGTAACGCTTGTTCTTGCCGAGAGCCGCACATCAGAGTCGATCAAAGAGGCGCTCTTTGCCGGTAGGACCGTTGTCTGGTTCGACAACACGCTCGTCGGGCTTGAGGATAACGTAGTCCCCCTCGTGAACGCGTCGCTTTCTGTCGCGTCGGCGACGTACAACGGCAGTTCATCGGTCCTCGCCGTAACGATTAAGAACACCTCCGACGCTGCGTATATCCTCGACAACAAGAGCGACTACACCTTCCATCGAAACGCCGACGTGGTACACGTCGCGCCTCACACAACAACAATGATCGAGGTCAAGACCATCGAGCGGCTATCGCGTGTTGATCTCACGTTCGAGGTGCTTAACGTTCTGACGGCACCGGACACGCATCCTGACGTGACGTTGTCTGCGACGGTTCAGGAATAGGCAAAACCAACGACGCGTGC
>JAUIJQ010000601.1 GCA_030431165.1 Rhodothermia bacterium
CGATCCGACACACGTGGTTGATTTGCTGACGCTTCGCGCCACGGTCCACATGCGCAGTGATGATCACGAACGGGCGCTGTCGGTGATCAACGACATGGTAGAGGTGCAGCCCGGGAATCCAGTCACGCTCCTGATGATGGGCGCAACGCTTGCGCAGCTCGACCGCACTGACGAGGCCCGTCGTGTGTTTGATGTTGTTGAGCGGCTTGCCGACGATCCGTGGTCGACCGAAGCGAGGAACGCCCTGATTACGCTGGCGGAGGCTGATGCGGCCAATGCCGGGGCGTCAGACGATGCGAGCGCCGTAGACTCTGTTACCGAAGGTGCCGCCACTGCCGCCGCCGCATCCGGAATTGTCGCGACAGGCAATAACGATTCAAACACAGCTCCGATGACGCGCCTGTCGATCGTCTGCGCGGAAGGACTTGACTCGTTTGTGCTGCCACTCCGCGCGTTGCTCGAAGAGCGATATGAAGTCCGTGTCTACACGGTTGCAAGCAAGCGAGACCTTACCGAAGCGCTCGAGTGGGCAGACGTCTGCTGGTTTGAGTCGTGCGATGCGACACTTGCCCGCGCGAGTACCAGTATGGCCAAGTCCTGCAAGGTGATTTGTCGAATACACGGCCACGAAGTGTTTACGGATGTCCCCGCGAGCGTCAACTGGGGCTTTATTGATCACATCGTCTTTGTCGCTGCGCACGTTCGGGAGATCTTTGAGGCCCGCGTGCCGGATTGCATGAGTGCGCGCTCCACGGTCGCAAACGGCGTCCAGGTCGATAAACTTGCGTACGCCGAACGCACATCCGGATTTAATCTTGCCTACGCCGGCTTCCTCGGCTACAGCAAGAATCCGGCGATGCTGTTGCAAATCATTGCGAAGCTCGTGGCGATCGATGAACGGTACCGGCTCCATATCGCGGGTGCGTTCCAGGACATCAGCTCAAGGATCTACTTTGACCACATGGTTCGCACGCTGGGTTTGACCGGCAAGGTGATCTACTCGGGTTGGGCGGATGATGTCAACGAGTGGCTCGAAGACAAAGACTACATCCTGTCCACCAGCATCTTCGAGTCGTTCGGAATGTCGATTGCGGAGGGCATGGCGAAGGGGATCAAGCCGATCGTGCACAACTGGCCAGGCGCAACGGGCATTTATCCGGATGCCATGTTGTTCGCGACGATCGACGAGGCTGTCGCCATGATAACTGACGGTACGTATCGCTCGTCAGACTATCGCGCGTTCATCGAGGACCACTACGACATCCGGAAGCAGATCGTCGCGATCGAGGGCACGGTGCAATCTGTCCTGGCGCGTCAGCTTGAGCGCGTGGCGGCGTAGAGGTCCATTCCCGTTTCAGCTAAAACCTGTCCCTGCTGCCGATGCCGCCAAAACGTGGGTTCACGACGTTGTTGTAGATCGAACCAAATCGGTAGCGGAATCCAAAGCTCAGACCGGCTTCGAAGTTTGTCTCGATCTGCCGGCGTCGAAGCAGCAGCTCTTCCAGGTCCACGTCGCCTTTTGGCAGGTTGATCTGATTGCGGATGCGTTCAAACGAGCCGCCTATCTCAACCGATAGACCTTTCATCACGCGGACGTCGATGCCGGCGTCAAACTGAATACTGTACCGCGCAACGTCGTGCAGGTACTGCGATGCGTTGATGCCGACCTCAATCTCGCCCCACGGTTGGACGACTTCATACCCCGCGTTCAGGATGTGTTCGGGAAGCAGTTGCGTGATCTCGTTGTAGATCGTCGTGTCGCGATACGTGATGTGCGAGGCGCCGACTCGGTAAGCGACGGTCAACTGCCGCCGGCTTGCCTCGGCGTACGGGTATAGGCTCCACTCAACGGCCGGCATGAGCCGGTAACGCCAATCAACGTTGGCGAACGTCGAGGTGAAGACGTCTCCGAATCCACCGACGGACCAGTGTGGC
>JAUIJQ010000063.1 GCA_030431165.1 Rhodothermia bacterium
TTGCCCTCGTCGAAGAGGTAGACAATGCGGTTACCCCGGGGCAGCGTCGTGCTTGTAACCTGGGTCGACTTGTTGTGTGCAAACCGCGTTGTCCACGTACCGCGGCCCTCCGAGACCGTTTCCTCTTCAACCAGCTTGTAGTCGCCCGACTGCTTCAGCTTGAAGGTCCGCTTTGGTCCAGCCGCGCTTGTCACAATCACTGAGTTGCCGGCGTACGCAAATGACGAGTGCTGGTCACCACCAAGCCACTGCGTCTCAACCCGACCCGCACCATCATACTTGTTGCGGATGTATGGGGCGCCGCCGTTTGCGACTTGCTCCGGTGCCGTTACCGACGTGAGCCGAAACTCACCGTCGTAGGCGTAGCGCGTCTCGGTTGCGATGCTGTCACTGCCGGCGATCTTGTAGACGCGTCGCACACTTTCGAGCGCCGGCGTCTGATCATTGTCCTGGTACTTGTATGTGATCTCAACACCCGGGCCCCAGATCTTGCGGAGCCTCGGGATGGGAAGCGTGCCCGTAATATGGAAGCAGTCGTCGTTTGTGTTGACAATCGCCTGGTCAATGTCCTTCGTGGCAAAACCGTACCGGCGACCACTCGGGTCGATGATCTCCGACAACGTAGTGTTCTGCGTCAGCGGGTTCCGCGGCCCCCGATACGTCAGCGTATACCGGACCTCGTCGCGCGTCTGCCCAGCAGGCAGACTGGCGTAGTCGTTTGTCGAAAGAATGTGGATGAGCTGACCACGGCAATTGAAGATGTACCGCACGCCGTTCTTCTCGCGCAGCACGTAGAAAATCGACTCGTTCTCATCGACGTCGACGTGGTCGCCAAACGGATGCGCAGACGGGTCCTCCATCACGTACCGCTGCAGCTCGTTAAACTCGCCGTCAGGTGACGTGTACGTCGTGACGTAAGCACGGAATTGCGCGCGCACTCCGAAGTTCAATACAAATCGATAACCCGATGTCTTTTCGACGTAGCGCAGCGCACGGCCCATGCCGTCGAAGTACATCACCACCGACTCCTCGGTCTCAGCGAGTTGCCCTCTCAGTCCGTCGGCATAGTCGCGCCCCAGCGCGACGAGTCGCTTGTTGTAACTGAAGTCCCACCGATGGCCCATAAAGCCGCCGGATACCGTCTCAGCGTCACTTGTGTAGTGCCTGAGCAGGTCAAACGGGATCCCGATGGCTTCCTGCTCGAGGTCGCGATCATTGTGGAAATAAGCACCACTCCCCAGATGCACCTGTACGCCGGCAACGGCGGGGGTATGCGGCGCCAACGGCGCTGATTGTGCAAGCGGGTCGGTAGTCTGCGGCCAAACAAGCAGCGGACCTTTGAATCCGCAGCACATCTCGTCCTCTTCGTCGTCTTCCTCCTCACCATAGATCGGTGGGATTGGAACGTCGCGCGGATCATCACCTTCGGGATCTTCCGGCCACCACGGCGGACGCGTTTTTGTCGAGTCGGTCTGCGGGTCACGCGTGCGCGTTCCACCGGGATCGTTCTCGGCGATGTTGACGTCGTTTGACTCGAGACACGGACACGGATCTTCAGCCAGTTCGTAGTAGACGTCAAAAGCACCCGGCGCGAGACCGGTCACGATGCGTTCGAAGCTGTTGGTTGCACCGCCGGTTGTCTCAACCGTCTGCTCAACGCCGCCCTCCAGCTCGATGACTTCGGGGGCAAGGTTTCGAAGCAGCAACTGGAGCGGCTCGTCGGTCCCTTCAACCACGACGCGCAGCGGCGTGGATCCGCCCTCCTGGATACGCTGAATGTCGATCTCGCCGCGAGCCGCGAGCACCACAATTTCGATCGAGCCCTCGATGCCCGCACCGGTAATCGTGTGCGTGCCGGGGGCCACCGATTCAGGAATCTCGACGTAGACAACCTGGCTCGAGCCCGCGTTGGGTGTGCCGAGCGGTTGGCCGTCGAGCATGAGTCCGCCCTGGATTTCGGATGTCGGGAAAACCCCGCAGATACAGGCGACGCGTCCGCGGAATACGCGCGGTGTGCAGCCGGTCAGCGCAGGCTCAGCATCTTCGCCGTCGGATGATCCGACAATCTCGATTCCCTCCTGGTCGGATATGATCTCGAGCCCGAAGACGTCTTCGTACGTGATCGAGGCATAGTCGCCCGGGCGCATGGCGCCGGGAATTCGCGCGGCGAGGAACTCGGAGTCAGCGACGCCGCTCGCCGGCGTGCCTTCCACTTTCCACGTCCCGACGCCGACAAGATCTTCGTCTTTGACCTCCATCCGGATGGGTTCTCCCGCGGATGCCTGATCGGGCGTCAACAGAAATGCAGACGCGTTGGACTGTACTTCCAGTTCGGGGTACTCGGTTGGCGGATTGACGACGCCGGTCGAGAGTTCGCCGCTTGGACCGTACAGCGTGACGCGCGCGCCGTCCCACATGACGTCATCTGGAATGTCGAGTCGGAACCGTCCGCCGTCCTCGGGCAGTGGCTCACCGACGAGCTCAATGCCGGCACCGGTCGTTTCGAACGTCCATCCGTCCGGCGTGTGACCTACTTCTGCCGGACCCTGCACGTCCAGCACGATGCGTGTAACCGGCTGGCCGCCAACTTCGCTGGGGGTGGACAGCAGCACGTGTCGCCCTTCGCTACTCTGAACACCGCCTGCCGACACGTCTTGCGCGACGGTGGCGCGCGGGAAGGCCGACGCCAAGACAAGTAGCGCAGCCACCAAGGCGCCCGGTAGCAGCGTGCTCAGACAAGAACTGCCCGAACAAAAGGAGCGTGTTGAGAGTGACGGTTTTCCAACACTACTGGAACGACCAACCGCCTCGCCTGGAGGTGAAGTCGACATAGGGACCGCGGACTGGAGCACTATCGAACCTATCGTACCGTTTACGGAATCGCAAGAAATGACAGGTCTCCCAGCTGCACGCGCACCGATCCTACGCCCCTCCGGACCGCCAGTACCCTCCCTTGATTTACCTGATGACTGTTAACGGGCGGGTGACCCGTGTGTCGTTGTTGCTTACAACTACAAAGTACCTGCCGGGCGCCAGGGACCGAACCGGTACTTCAACCGCCGGGGATCCTGGTCGCACAATCACGGCGGCGCCACGCACTTCCCGACCCAGCAGATCGTAGACCCGCACAGTCGCGGGCGAAGGCGTATGAACAGAGACGAGCACGTCGGTGGTGGCTTGATCCACCGGATTCGGATACACCGACCCAACGAGCAATGTGGCATCTGTTTCGGCATGTTCTACCGACACCGATGACTCGGGAGCAAAGTCGTAAGCCGCTCCACTTGCCGGGACCATGGTAATGCGCAGAGCGGCGCCGCCCGCGTTTGCGAGCGGATCCACAAACCCCCGCAACATGACAAATCCCGCGCGGCCGGTATGCCCTGCGGGAATGGTGGCCACAAAAGAACCCAGGACCTCGGCGTTGGCTGAGCGCACCACGTCGATCGTTACCGACTCGCCTGCTTTGATGGACTTGTACTCCATCGATCGGTCACCGTATGACAGTCCTGCGGCGTATACGGTGCCGTCTCGACCGACGAAGTCAACTGTGGGCGCATCGGTTGATCCGTGGTAGAAGATGACGTCGAGGCTGTCAACGTGTTCTGCAAAGCGTCGCACATTGTCGAGCTGGTGAACCGCAAGGGCGGTTGATCGTCCATCCGGATTTGCTGCAAATCCCGAGGGCTCCCGTAGCCCATTGATGATCTGTACAAAGTTGGTGTCCGACGAAAAGGAAAACGCCTCGGCGTAGAAGGCTTCGGCGACGGAGCTGCTTGAGGCCTCTGCAATTGACGCGGTGATTGACACATTGGCGGGCACGTCGATGAACGACACCGAAACCTCGGTGGCCGTCATGTCTTCCGTTTTGCCAACCTGTATAGGACCAACATGGTAGTACACGTCGATCGAAGCAAGCCCCGGATCATTTCCGGCAAACGCACCCTGGACCGACTGTGCGTGCAGCCCGTTCGGAGTCAATGCAAGCGACGCACTTGCGGCGACCAGGCATGACAGCACGCGCGCGCATACCGAGACAAGACGGGCCTCTGGAACGAACCGACGAGACCGTAGAAGAAAAGAGAATGGCAGCACGCCGCACCTGCTTGGATTAACCGTTCATCAAGTATCGGCGCCGGCACTTTCGGTTAAAGGCTTCCGGTTAAAGACGGGCCGCGCCCGCCGATACCCGAAATCGGCCTTGAACATGGCAAAAAGGCTGTTTTCACGATGTTCGCCATCTTATTGTAATCATTCAACTTGTCCTTCGTTCAGCACCTCGTAAGCCCGGTTGATGGCACGACCTTCCCGGCTGACGAACTGCAGTCCACCCACAAGAATCGCCCGCTGCTGGTACGGTACGACCTGCAGCGCGCGGGCCAGGCGCTCGACGATGTCGACTTCACCGAGCGGCCAAGCAACATGTGGCGCTACCGGGAACTGCTTCCCTCGCCGTCTGAGATCATTTCGTTGGGCGAAGGGATGACTCCGTTGCTCCGCGCTGACCGGCTTGCGGGCACGATGAATCTGAATCACCTGTTCATCAAAGACGAAAGCCAGACGCCGACGGGTTCGTTCAAAGCACGCGGCATGTCAGTGGCGATCAGCATGGCCAAGTCGTTCGGTGTCGCCCGCGTAGCACTCCCCACCGCCGGCAACGCAGGGGGCGCGCTCGCCGCGTACGCCGCACGAGCCGGAATGGAGGCCTACGTCTTTATGCCTGCCGACAGTCCGCCCACAAACATCTTCGAGGCGCAACTTGCCGGTGCGAAGGTCTTCCTCGTTGACGGACTGATCACGGACTGTGGCGCCATTGTTCGAGAAGGCAAAGAGCGAATGGGCTGGTTCGACATGTCGACCATGCGTGAGCCCTATCGACTCGAAGGAAAGAAGACGATGGGCTACGAACTTGCAGAGCAGTTCGGATGGTCGCTTCCAAGCGTTGTGGTATTCCCGACGGGTGGAGGCACAGGGCTGATCGCGATGTGGAAAGCCTTCCTCGAAATGACGCAACTCGGATTGGTTGATGAAGACGAGTTGCCGCGTATGGTTGCGGTGCAGTCTGACGGTTGCAGTCCGCTGGTTCAGGCATTTGAAGCCGGGGCGGATTTTGCTGAGCCGTTCCTTAACCCACAGACAATAGCGCGCGGGTTGCGCGTACCATCAACAATTGGCGACGCGCTTGCGCTGAATGCAATAAGACAGAGTGGCGGTGTTGCCATATCCGTAAAGGAGTCGCGGATCCGGGAATGGATGCGCACGTCAGCGCAGCTCGAGGGCGTTTCCATGGGACCCGAGGGAGCGACATGTGTTGGCGCTGTCGAGAAGCTGCGAAGCAGTCGCTGGATCGGAAAACACGACGTCGTCGCGATATTCAATTGCGCTGCCGCACAGAAGACACCGATGCCACTCGACCGCCAGCCGCCGACGATAAAGCGCGGAAACGTAGACTGGTCGCTGATCGAAGCAACGAATCCCGGGGATCAGTAGGCAACCCCCAACGCATGGGCGTACATTGCGGTCTCTCAAAGTTGATCGCCCTGAAACCGCCCTGCTATGCCTCGTCTTTCTGATTTTGCACAACTCCGTGCGCCATCGTTCGTCCTGACAATCGTTGTCCTGGCTCTTGCTCTCGGACAGTCGGCCTGCACGTCTACGGGGGGCGCAACCGAAATGGGCGCCCCGGCGGCGGAGCGGGCTGCAACCGCCGGCTCGAAAGCCTCGCGTGCGAGTGATGACTCGCCGTTCAAGGAATACGCTGACGTTGTTGGTGCAGACGCCACTACCGATGACGGACTCTTCACGGTGCACAAGCTCGATGACGATCGCGACGACAAGCTCCTGTTTGAAATTCCGGATAGCCTTTTTGGGCGCGACATGCTGCTTATCAGCCGGATCGCACAAACGCCGGCTAATCTGTCAGGCTTCATCAATGCCGGAAGCAAAACAGGTGAGCAGGTAGTCGCGTGGGAACGACGCGGCAATCGCGTGCTACTGCGCAAACGTTCATTCGATGCCGTCGCCGCTGACTCACTTCCGATTGCGTTGTCGGTTCGCGCGAACAACTTCGAGCCGATCGTTGCGGCATTCGACATCGAGGCACTCAGCGAAGACAGCGCCGGTGTCGTTATCGATGTGACGGATTTCTATTCGAAAGACGTGCCGGCGCTATCCGGCCTCAGCCCGAATCAGCGCACGTCGTTCAAGGTGCGGCGACTCGACGAGAGCAGATCGTTCATCGACTACGCCCACAGCTATCCGCTGAACGTCGAGGTTCGACAGACGATGACGTATGAAGCAACGGAGCCACCGTCCAATGCGCAGACGGGTACGCTCTCGCTGCAGATGAATCAGTCGATGGTGCTTCTGCCCAAGGACCCGATGATGCCGAGACTGGAGGACCCGCGCGTCGGGTACTTCTCGGTAAGTCAAATCGACTTTGGCTCCGAGGAGCAGAAGGCGGCGTCGCAGTCGTTTATCCGGCGCTGGCGACTGGTCCCGACTGATCCGGCGGCGTATGCGCGCGGAGAACTCGTTGAGCCCGTCAAGCCGATTGTCTACTACCTCGACCCGGCGACGCCCGAGAAGTGGCGCCCCTACTTCAGACAGGGCGTGGAGGACTGGAACGAAGCCTTTGAAGCCGCCGGATTCAAGAATGCGATCATTGCACGCGACCCGCCGAGCAAAGAGGAAGATCCGGAGTTCAGTCCGGAGGATGTGCGCTATTCGACGGTGCGCTATGTGGCGAACACAACGCGCAACGCCGTCGGGCCAAGCGTGTCTGATCCGCGATCCGGAGAAATCATTGAAAGCGACATCATCTGGTATCACAATCACATCCGCTCGTACCGGAATCGGTTGATGATTGAGACTGGGGCGGCAAATCCCCAGGCGCGTTCGCTGATGATTGATGACGATCTTATTGGCGAGACGATGCGTCGTGTCATTGCGCACGAGATCGGGCATGCGCTGGGCCTGCCGCACAACATGATTGCGAGTTCGTCTTATCCCGTTGACTCGCTGCGCTCACCCACGTTTACCCGCGAGTACGGTGTCGCCGCTACGATCATGGACTATGCGCGACAGAACTACGTTGCGCAACCCGGAGACGGCGTCACACACTTCATCCGGCGTATTGGTCCGTACGACCGCTACTCCATCAACTGGGGTTACCGTTATTACGCCGACGCAAACGCACCCGAAGAGGAGAAGGAACGTCTCGATGCGATGATTCTCGCGCACGCGGATGACCCGATGTACCGGTACGCGCCACAGACGGTATCTGTTGATCCTCGCAAGCAGACAGAGGACATGGGAGACGACCCCGTGGGTGCCAGCGGCTACGGCATTGCAAATCTGAAGCGCGTGGTGCCGAACCTCGTCGCGTGGACGGCAACGCCCGGGAAGGACTACACCGATCTCGACGAGATCTACGGCGAGCTCATCGGACAGTGGAGTCGCTATGTCGGGCACGTCGTAACCAGCGTTGGCGGTGTCTACGAGACGTTGAAAGCATCTGATCAGGAGGGACCCGTGTTCGAGCCGGTTGAGGCCGACAAACAGCGCGAGAGCGTTGCGTTCCTGACGGCGCAGGTGCTCGAGACACCGACGTGGCTCCTGGATCCGGCCATCCTTCGCCGGATTGAGAACGCCGGCGCGGTCGAACGCGTGCGGTCCCTGCAGACCGGCCGACTGAACCAGCTTCTCGACCCGTCGCGCATGCAGCGCATCATTGAGACGGAGGCCATGGCCGGTTCATCTGACGATAGCTACGGGCTGGTTGAGTACATGGATGACATTCGCGACGGCGTCTGGTCGGAGGTGACCAACGCGTCGCCAATCGACACGTATCGTCGCAACCTGCAGCGTGGCTACCTCGACCGGATGGACTGGCTCATGAACGAAGACTATACCGTCAGCGGCAACCTTGCTCGTTTTTACACGGCGGTAAACGTGGAGCAGTCGGATATCCGTCCGGTGGTACGCGCGCAGCTCACAACGATTCGCCGCGACGCGGCGCGGGCGGCGCAGCGCACACGTGACGCAATGACGCGGCTGCACCTGTTGGATGTCGTCGAGCGCATCGACGATGTGCTGGACGCGGACTGACGGATGTCTGACCGTCTAATTCCAATTGAGGACGCGGCGGCGTGGATGTCGGTCCTCGACCGATGTGAAGTCTGCGATGTGTACCACCTCCCGGGGTACCAGCGCGCGGCGATGCCATCTGAGACGGGCCGCGCCGTGCTCGCTACCGTTGAAGTTGACGACGTAGTTGCAGCGTTGCCACTCAGGCTTCGTCCGGTGAACGAGATTCCGGTGGTGCGGGACTCGGGCGAGTTCGGCGATGATGTCGTGGACGCTGTGTCGCCATACGGGTATCCCGGCTTGATCTACGGAGGAGCGGGGTTGTCGGGGCAGGCTACCAGCGAGACGGCCGGATCGGTTGCCGTCGGGCACGCGATCGCAGCAGCGCTGGCGGATTTGCTTCGCCGGCACGGCGTCGTCTCGGCCTTTGTCAGGCAGCATCCACTTATCAATTCAACGTGGGTGTTTCGCGGGCACGATGAGTTTGCCGTTGATGACCCGGGACTCACCGTCGCCATCGACCTGACGGAGAGTGATGATGCGTATCGCTCACAGGCGCGCCGCACGCACCTGTCTGACATTGCATCCTGGTCTGATCGGGCGCCGATCTTCGAAGAGCGGGATCACACGGCACTGGCCGACTTTGGTGCCGCGTACCAGGAGACGATGGCCCGAAAGGGAGCGGCGGGGCGCTACATGCTCGACGACGCCTACTTCCGGCGGCTCGGCCTGGAGCTGGGGGAGGGGTTGCGCTTGTTTGCGGCAACGGCGTTGTCCGTCGAGACCCCCGAATCACGCGGCGACGATGGTGGCGGCGATGAAACAAGCGAGGTGAACAGCCCCAGCGCCTGGGCCCTCGTACTAACGCATGGGAAGGCAGCCCATTACCACCTCGCTGCGACGTCGCCGGATGCAGAACATGCCGGATTGAGCCGCTGGTTACTCGACCAGATTCGCGTGCGACTCGCGTCAGAGGGCTTCAGAACGTTCCACCTCGGCGGCGGCGTCGGCGCGTCGGGCGACTCGCTCTTTACGTTCAAATCGGGCTTCTCACGTTGGCGGCCAACATTTCACGTCGCGAAGTGGATCGGCGACCGGGACGCATACGAACGCCTCTGTTCGATAACGGGTGCGCCGGTTGACGACGACTTCTTCCCCGCTTATCGGTAGCCGCCGGTCGGCTACTCGTCGTCTGGATCCAGCCCCACTTCGATCCTGTCGTCCTGGCCGGCCGCGTTGACGTAACGCAGTGTCACCTGTGCCGGTGGCTTCGTTTGTGATTCAGGCCGCAGCTCGCTATCCGAGGAGTTGTCCATAGCTGCCGTTGGCGACCACGTGATCTGAACCTCGTCGTCGGGCTCGATTGTCGCGGGGGTCACGTGCGCCGCTCCCGTGTCCGCCGTGGCCCACACCGATTTCGCGCGCCCGCCAACATTTTCCGCCAGAATCGTAACAACCCCGTTGGGAGCGACCAGGCGCCGAACACGTTCCAGTTGAAGCGGACCGGCGCGTCGATGCGCCGCACGGGTTGCTCTGAGTTCAGCGGCCTTGACGTCGAGGGCTTTACCGAGCGCATCCGCTTCGCGTTGTTCAACGCTGATTCTTTTTTTCGTCGTCCCGCTGCCCTTGAAGACGTCCATGATGACCTCGAGACGGTACAGCGCAAGAACGACTGTAGCGGCAACCATCAGCACCCCGGTTATGACGGCGCCTGAACCCATTATCGCTTCCTCCCGCCGGCTGGTTGCTTCGAACCCGGCGGTGCAAGCGCTGACAATCGGGTCGTCGTTTCGAGCACAACCTCCCCATTCATGTCGCGGATTTGCAAGCTTATCTCCGGGTCTTCTTGCGCCCAATCGACCGCTACCATTCCGAAGTTCTCCGGTTTGTAGTTGGAGTCGTGCACGCGATGTCGGTTTGGCTCCAATCCGCGAGCGCGACTTGGCCGGTTCAGGCTACTCGAAGTAATGTCGTACAGAGGATATCCCGGTCCATCCGCGTAATCAGCCGGCAGGACGGATACCTCCGCAAGATGTCTATCACCACTGAGCAGCACAACACCAGTGGCGCCGGTGTCTCGAATCAGCGAAATGAGTCTGTCCCGTTCAACAGGGAAGTTTGACCACGATTCGTAACCATGTTCGCCGGCCACAACCTGGATGCTCGACACAACCAACCGCAGATCGGCGGGCTCACGAAGCTCAGCCTCCAGCCACTGCCATTGCTGTCGCCCGAGCACGGTCGCCGTGCTGTCG
>JAUIJQ010000602.1 GCA_030431165.1 Rhodothermia bacterium
TTTTCCGGCCCCATCTTCTTCTACATGATCAACCTGACGCGCTATTCCCTTGGCGCGACCGTCTACGCAACCGTGCTCAGTGCCGGGCTATTTCTTGGAATCATCTTCCTGACCGATGCGCGCAACGATCCGAACGCGTTCCCAATCAGTCTCCCGTTCGCGACGATACTCGTGATCGGCTATTCGATCACCGCGTCTAACAAGAAGATGATGGTCGAGGCCAACACGAAGCGCATGATGGAGCGCTACCTGCCACCGCAACTTGTTGATGAGCTGTACAAAAAGAACGTCAGCCTGCAGCCCGGTGGAGAAAAGCGTATCGCGACGATTCTGTTTGCGGATATCCGGTCATTTACAACGTTGTCAGAATCGATGCCGGTTGGCGACGTGGTTGCCCTCCTGAACGACTATCTGTCCGCCATGACGGACGTCGTGTTCGAGCACGAGGGCACAATCGACAAGTTTATCGGAGACGCGATCATGACGACATTCGGCGTGCCCCTGGCACACGACGATGACCCACTCCGAGCCGTACAGACGGCGATTGCCATGCATGCCGCGCTCGCAGAATTCAACAAGCAGCGCGCTTCATCGGGCGCGCGCATCAACATCGGTGTGGGCATCCACACTGGCGAAGTCATTGCGGGCAATATCGGATCCGAAAAGCGCCTCGACTACACGGTAATCGGCGACAGCGTCAATCTTACCTCACGCATCGAGGGGCTGACGAAGACGTTTCGATGCCCGATCCTCATATCTGGCGCCACGCGCGACGCGCTGCCACCCGTCGCGACCTCAGATAGCAGATCAGGCAGCGCTCTTGAATCAGGCAGCGCACTTGAATCAGGAGTTCGCGTGGCATCCTCCTCGGGCGCTTTTACGCTTCGCGAGGTTGGCGACGTCATCGTGCGAGGAAAGTCAACGCCCGTACAACTCTTTCAGGTCATTCCGTATCGCGGCGCCGCCGCGCGGTCGGCGCTGCACGACATGACTGCGGCATTTGCCGCCGGCCTACGGCATTATCGTGCCCGAAACTTCGAAGAGGCGGAAGCACAGTTTGCCCGTTACCCCGACGACGGTCCTTCGGTGGTCTATAGCGAGCTTTGCCGCGACGCCATACGTGACGGAACAGATCCAGAATGGACGAGCGCAATTTCAGCTGACGAGCAGTAGGTGCCGCTTCAGACACATCTGTAACATGCCGCGATCCTCAACCGTAGGTACCCCGCACTAACCCCCGCCCCGATGCGTAAGATTGCCCTCCTTTCCCTCACCCTTGTAGTCGCGGCGTGTACCAACAATCGCGACCGCGCGTCATCCACACCTGCCGGCTCGCCTGCACTCGCGATCATCTTTGACGAGACGACCGCTGATCGCCTCGACGACGCTGACCGGCGGCTCATCACCGACATACTCTCAGACTCCGAGACCAGGGTCCGCAGGCTCCTTCGCGACCTTCCCGACTCGATTCAGGTAGCGGTTGGCCTCATTGATCGTGACGTTAATGTAGTTGGTGGTGTGATCGGCCGTGCCGATGCGCCGGGCGCAGTTACGCTCCAACTCTCAACTGTTTTCCCCGGCGGCATCCAGGCGGCGGCTGAGGCAGCGTTGGCGTCCGCGGCGTTTCACGAGTTTCACCATCTGGCTCGCGGCTGGACAATCCAGGGCAATCGGTTTGATCCGGGCATTCCAGTTGCAGCCGTAAACGAAGGACTCGCCAGCGTCTTTTCGGAGGAGCATACCGGGGTCTACTTTGAAGAGGCGTACGGCTATCCGGCCAATGCTGCCGAAGCCGCCGAGTGGCTGTCCGAGATCCGGGAACTGCCTGCTGACGCAGACTACCAGCAGTGGGTATCGGGCGAACACCCGGACGGCCGCAGCTCGATCGGGTACCGCGTGGGCCGCTATATCATTCACCAG
>JAUIJQ010000603.1 GCA_030431165.1 Rhodothermia bacterium
TACGTCTGTCAGGGCGCGGGCAAGGTCGCGAGCCCTGTTCCGGCCTTCGGATGATAGTTGCGGATCACGGCCCTGGTCGGTGCAGGTCTCGCCGTGGCGGACCAGAATCACCGTTTGCTCAACCGCCGATTGGGTGTCCTGTGCTGCAGTGGTCGCCGGTGTCGAGCCCGCGAGAGCGACGAGCAGGAGCGTCAGTACGAGGGGGTGGGTGTATCGCATAGTTTGGTAGGCAGTTCTTTAGCGAACGACGATTTGCGTGCGTCGCGCAATGTATGGAGTAGATCGTGCCGCCGGCAAGGTGCCCGGTCTGTCAGGCGGTGTCCAGCTTGTCCAGCTTCTTCATCACCACCAGCCGCTCTGACGCAGACGGCGCCGTCGCAAGTGCGCGGTCCAGATGTGTACGGGCGCCGCTGACATCGCCGCACAGTTCGTGAATCCTGGCACTCACCGTGTGATAGAGGTGCTCGTGCCCGCGGAAGTCTCCTTCGTCAAGCCGTTCGAGATCACTCAGGGCAGTCGCCGCATCACCCGACTCGGCCAACACAACCGCGCGATTCAGCCACACAACCGGCGTTGGCTTGAGTGCGTGCAGAATGTCGTACAGTGTGCGCAGGTGCGACCACGGTGTCGCAGCAAACGACGAGGCAAACACGTGCTGCGCCGCTATTGCCGCTTCGACCAGGTACACGGTAGGCTTTGCCTCCGTGTCGGTTTTTGCGAGATACCGATTGCCGACTTTCGCCAGTTCCATGTCCCACATGCTTCTGTCCTGATCGGCCAACAGGACAACCTCGTTGTTAGGGCCAAGGCGGCTATCGAAGCGCGCCGCGTGGTAACACATCAGCGCCAACAGAGCATTTGCATCCGCACTGTCAATCGCCGGATGCTCACATACAATCTTTGTCAGTCGCATGGCCTCCGCGCACAGGTCACGCCGGATAACCGTCTCGGATGACGTTGAGTGGTAGCCCTCATTAAACGTCAGGTAGAGCACCTGCAGGACGGCATCAACGCGGCGACTGAGATCGGGCCCATCCGGAATCTGCAGCCGGATGTTATTGTCCTTGATACGTTTTCGTGCACGCTGCAACCGCTTCTTGATCGTCTCTTCCGCGGTAAGCAGGGCGCGGGCGATCTCACGCACACTGAAGCCGGATGCAAGCTGCAACGTAAACGCAATTTGATCACCCTGTTGCAGCACCGGGTGACAGCAGGCGAAGACAAGCCGCAACTGGCTGTCGGCAATCTCCCGCTCGTGAAACAACTCGGCCGCGGCAACCGCAACGGCGGTCGGGTCCTGGCCTTTGTCGGGAGAAATCTCAAGCTTCCCCCGGCGAAGTGCATCGATGGCGCGGTTCTTCGCCACCTGCATCAGCCACCCCGGCGGATTGTCAGGGATCCGTTCTCGCCATGCACGGAGCGCGCTCAGGAACGCCTCCTGAACAACATCCTCTACCAGTTCGAGTTGTCCGAAACCAAAAATCCGGGTGAGAACCGCGACCATCCGCCCACGCTCATGGCGGAACAGATGGTCGACGAGTTCTCTATGATCCGGATTCTCCATCAAGCGTCGAACACGACTACCTCGCGTACCTCAACCTTGCTGTCGAGGTGATAGTCAGGGAAGTCGTCTGCCAGTGATACGGCTTCGTCGATGTCTTTGGCTTTGACGATGAAGTAGCCGCCGACAAGTTCTTTCGCCTCAGCAAACGGTCCGTCAGTCACCGAGCCAACGGCCGTCACCGACTTTCCGTGTGGGTGCAGCGCGTGTCCGTCGACGTACTGTCCCGAGCTCTGCAGTTTTTCCACCCACGCAAACCATTTGCCCATCTGGGCCTGCGTCTCTTCGGCTGAGAGGCCGAGCTGGCCGTAGTCGGGGCCCTTGAAAATCAACATGAAGTCTTTCATAGCG
>JAUIJQ010000064.1 GCA_030431165.1 Rhodothermia bacterium
CAGTACCCGTTTCCACAACGGCGGCACCATTCGCGTCGCGGCTGATAAGACACTGCTCGTGAGTTTTGGCGACGACGCCTACGCTAACGATGTACAGGCGCTGAATCACCTCAAGGGCAAGATTGTTCGGATAAACCGGGACGGCTCGGTCCCATCCGATAATCCGACCTACCCGGATGCCCCGGCAGATGCCCTTCCCGAGACGTATGCCATGGGTCTTCGAAACCCGTTCCGGTTTGCCCTAGACGCTGAAACCGGGGACCTGTTTATCGGAGACGTTGGGACTACGCTGTACGAAGAACTCAACGTCGCGTCTGGTGGCGAAAACTTTGGCTATCCCCACTACGAAGGGCCCGGGTTTTTTCGCGAGTACATTCCGCTGATTGCACCGGCGCCGACGGCCGCCGCGTACGCGTATCCGCAGTCGTCGAACGGAGGTTCGGGTGGTGCCGCCATTGCGCTTTCGGTCTACCGCCCGACAGGAAACGCCAATGACGCCAGTTTTCCGGCCGAGTACGACGGCGCATACTTCTTTGCTGACTTCTTCGAGTCAACGCTGCAGTACCTCCTGAAGACGCAGGACGGTCACTACACCAACCATTCGTTTGGCTTTGGCTTTAATCGGCTGGTGGATGCGGCGATCGCCGCGGATGGTAGCCTCTATGTGTTGTCGTACAGCGGGATCCTGACGCGGATCGCGTACGAGGGTGACCCCAATGTTGCTGTAGAGGACGTGCCGCGGGAATCGGTGCTCGCGCTGCATCCGAACTATCCGAACCCGTTCGGGTCGGGCGGCACCACCGTGTCATACGAAATGGCGCGCAGTGGTCACGTTCGCGTCGAGTTGTTCGACCTTCTCGGCCGGCGAGCCGCAACACTCGTCGATGAAATGAAACCGGCCGGACAACATCACGTCAAGTTTTCGGATCCAACCCTGTCCGCGGGTCTTTACACCTTGCGGCTTTTCGTCGACGGCGTATCAGCGACACGTGTTGTTGCCGCCGCCGGGCGGTAAAGCGTCATGGCGCCGCCATCTGTTGCGGGTCTCGGCCCTGTTCAGTCTGACAGGTAGTACTCGATCGTTGACACCACGCGGATGCGTTTGATATGCGGCGTGTTACTGTCGCGGTCGGATATCGAGAACTGGCCCTGGCTCGCGCGTTTGATCTTGCCCAGACGACTGTCGGAGTCGCTCGCAAACTTCTCTGCGACAAGGCGCGCGTTTCGGGTAGCCTCTTCAACCATGGCAGGTTTCAGGTCGTTCAATCCGGTAAAGAGGAATTCTGTCCGAGCCTCGTAGTCCTGGCCCGAGACGGCGACGCCCGCTTTGCCAAGTGCCGCTGCTTCGGCCATCGCCGCGCGGGCCCGGTCAACGTCTGTTGTATACACGGTGACGGTGGCTGAGCCGGCGTAACGCAGCCCTTGATCCCGGGACCATCCCTGAGCGTACCGGTCAACGATTGATGGCGCCGTTGCGCTGATCTCTTCGGCAGGGAAGCCTTGGTCGGCCAGGAACGAGCGCACAAGGCGCGTCTTCTCTTCCATGGTCACTGCGAGCTGGTTGATGTCGCTAGCCGCCTCGCTGAACTTGATCGGCCACACGGCTACGTCAGCCGGGAGCTCGCGCTCAGAAAGCCCCTTGACGGTAACGGTGCGCTCGAGGGCCCGGAGGTTTACAGCAGCCCGGGACAGCGTCAGTCCAAGCAGGACCAGGCCCAGACAGAGTAGTCCGCCAAGCACGACGGACGAGGCGATGGATTTCTGCTTCATGATTCAGCACGTTGGTGACGAGGGCGAAAAGCCGTTGCCCCGCGTTTGTTTCACGTAATTCCCGGTTTAGGGCGAGAAGCCTGTAGTCGATACTTCGGCTAACCCACCGAATAAGACGATGGAAGCCCAACCTGATGAGCTGCGTACGTTGATGCAGCAAATCGACGACCTGCTCGAAGAGTCGTACACGCTGAAGCGCACCCGGGAGAGCTGGTCCCGCCACGTTGAAATCCAGGCTGAGATCATGCGCCTGTGCCGTTTGGCGGCGGACCTGCATGCACGCCCCGATCCATACTGGATGGCCGAGGATGATGCAGAAAAGTCAAAGGGACTGCCGCATACTGGCGAGTCGGCGAAGGACGACGACACGCGCGCCGCGTAACGATCAACCGATCAACCGATCAACCGATCAACCGATCTTACACCTCCAGATACCGCATGAACTCTTCGATGCGGTCTTGAAGGTCCTCCTCGTTATCATTGTCTGAGAACGCTGCGACAACGTGGTACCCGTTGTGTTCAAGGACGTGCCGCACGCGGGCGGTATCCTGCGTATCCAGTTTGACGGTTACGCGAACCGGACCAAGGTCGCCTGACGGCTCGGTAGACACCGACAACACGTGAGCCTCGTTCTGCTCAATTGCGTAGACCAGTTTGGATAGCGAATAGTCTTTCGCTTCCACCTCAAGTGCCAGAATTGCACCGGGCTCCTGCGTTGAAAGCATGCGGGCGAGTTGGTCAAACACTTCGTGGCGTCTGACCACGCCCAGATATCGCTTCGACTCGTCAACAACCGGCAGTGCCGTGAGGCCGTGCCCTACAATTACCTTGGCCGCTTCGAAAACGTGCAGGTCAGGTAAGGCCGACATCGACTCGGCCCGAAGCAGATCGACGACGACGAGATCAGCGCTCGGCGCGTCAAGCAGTACATCCTCTGAAACGAGTCCGACGTAGTTCCCCGAGGAGTCGACGACGGGCAGGTGCCGAACGCGCATCTCAAGAAGCAGTCCGAGGGCGTACTCCACCGTGTCCGTTGGTTTCAACGGAATGAGACTCGGACTTATGAGATTTCGAATAAACATCGCAGAACCGCTCGTCTGAGGCGCCTTTGGCGCTCATCCTGAATGCCTGCAATACGTGTGCCCGCTTTTCGTTCCGCCAATTTTGGGCTGTCGCGGAATATAGCGTCTACCCCAATCTATCGGAGTGTGTTCGGAAATCTGAACACCTGACACGTTGCGCTGACGGGGTGTCAGTCTGCGAAGGCCTCAAGCCTGACCAGTTCGGGTCTCAGGTCGTCGAAGTGATGTGGCGCTGCCCTGAAGTGAAGCCTGACAATACCGGTGCCCTCTTCGTCATCGCGAAATGTGTACTCCTCGGAGAGCACCTCTGCGATTCGGTGTATGTGGCTCACGAGCTGGGACTGAGAGACCGGAAGTTCTACGCGTGCCTCAACGAAGTTGCGCTCCATGAGGTCGATCAGATGTTCTTTCAGCGACTCGAGTCCAATGCCGCGTGCGGCTGAGACAAACGCGATGTCTGGTTCGTACGCGTGTCGCAATCCGACCATGAGTCGCTGGTCGTGCATCAGGTCGATCTTGTTGAACACCATGAGCGTCGGTTTGGTGTTCGCACCCAGTTCAGTGAGCGTCTCATTGACAACGCGTATCTGCTCTTCGAAGCCGGGGTGCGTCATGTCCACAACATGAAGCAGCAAGTCGCTTTCGCGCACCTCATCGAGCGTGCTCTTGAACGACTCGATCAAGCGGTGCGGCAGCTTCCGAATAAAACCGACCGTGTCGGATATCAGCACCGGTTTGTTTGACGCCAGGTAGGTGAGTCGCGTCGTTGCGTCGAGTGTTGCAAAGAGTCGATCCTCTGCGTGCACCTTGGTGTCAGCGAGCGCGTTCATCAGCGTTGACTTGCCGGCGTTGGTGTAGCCAACGAGCGACACGCGCGTATGCTCTGCGCGATTTTTCCGCTGCGTGGCGCGCTGCGTATCGATACGATCGAGTTTGGCTTTGAGCGTCTTGATGCGGTCGCGGATGAGTCGGCGGTCTGTTTCAATCTGCGTTTCGCCCGGCCCCTTTGACCCGATGCCCCCGTACTGGCGGGAGAGGTGCGTCCACTGACGCGTAAGCCGCGTGCGCATGTAGTCAAGCTGCGCAAGCTCAACCTGGGTCTTGGCGGTCGCTGTCTTTGCACGCTGCGCAAAGATGTCGAGGATCAGTCCAGACCGATCGACGAGCTTGCATCCGATTGCCTTTTCCAGGTTTCGGATTTGTACGGGCGACAGGTCGTCGTCGAAGATGACCAGGTTGGCGTCGTGCGATTTGACGGCGGCTGCGATTTCGCTGACCTTGCCCGATCCGATATAGGTCGCGGCATTGAGCTGCGGAAGCGCCTGTGTGATTCGCTCAACGACGTCTGCGCCGGCAGTGTCGGCAAGGAGCGCCAGCTCGTCCAGAGAACTGTCGAGGCGCCAGGATTCGTCATCGCGGGTACGTACACCAACGAGCACGGCGCGCTCGCGGAGGACATCAGTCGCTGCGTTTTCGCCCAACGTGCTCGTCTACTCCTCGCCCTCGAGGGCCTTGTAATCAACAAAGGAGGCCGAAGCGTAGTCGGCGTTCCAGTAGATGTGTCTGTCCAGGATGCGCTCAAACGCTTTGACCCTCGAGTTGGGTACAAAGACCTCATGCCGCCGACGGACGCCGAGTGCATCGAAGTACAGGAGCACAAACATCCGCCCGCGCCGCACCTTCACGTCAAAGCAGTCGTGTATCTGCGACCAGGCTACGCGACTGTTTGAACCGAGCGACTTCAGGAGTCCGTAACGCGTCACATAGGTGGCCTTGCCGATGTACTGGCTGGCCAGCCACAACGCACCGCCGATCATGTATCCAACGTACAGCAGCGCAAAGGAGGGTTGGTGACGAACAAGCGCGACGATGAACAGGCCGGTCACGATTGCGAAGAAGATCGCCGGCAGGATCGGCAATCCCCCAACGCGCCCGCGGTGAACTACGAGCAACAGATTGCGGACGTTCGACCGGTTGAGCAGCGTAACGACGAAGACCATCGAGGTAAGCCCGAGGAACCCGAACAGCAGTAGTATCTGCAGTACCTGGAAGATGTCTCGTACAATTGGCATCGATCGGGAGGGAGTGCCTCGTGCGTCAGCGCGACGCTTCAGGGCGCCAGTGCTTTTCGATCAGCATTTCAACGGCCAAAAAGAGTAACGCGACCAGCAAAAAGACGTTCCAGAGCTCGGATCCGGTCCGCGCCTCCTGGATTGCTCGCCCGAGATCGCCAAAATCAGGGTCGCGCCCCGAAATCGCGTCTACCGGCCGCCCAAGCGACGTCGAAAGGCGGTCAGTTGCCTCGCCGGTGTCGTACAGGCTCAGGTCAGATTCTGCCGGACTCAGGTTGAATGCCACCCGTCGGAGCGTTTCGCCGTCAAGTTCATCGTCAGATGGCGTTCCAGCTTCGGTCGCAACGACATCGTAGACACCCGCCCGGGTAATCTGCTCGTCTGTTTGAAGCAGCACGGCGCCAAACAGGTTGCGCTGTTCGGGAACGAACACTTCGCCATCGGGACCGCGCAAGGCAAGGCCGGCGCCGCGGGGGACGCCTGACAACCTGATTTCCGCCGGCCGCCCGACAATGAGTTGATCTCCTCCCGCCTGCTCGCCGGCTGATAGGTAGAACACGGCGCGGTACAGCAGTGGTACAAATAGGCCGCGAACCGGCAGCTCGCTCCAGCTTGGGTCGGGAGCAACCGACATCCACAGCGTGGCGCCGGCACCGTGGCGCAACTCCTGCATAAACGGGTTGCCCGACGAGAGGGTAATCAGGGTCTGCTCCGTGCCGGTACTTGGTTGGTACGCGGCGGCAAAGTAGACGGCGAGTTGCTCGACGCCCCGTCCGCGGCGCAGACTTTCTTCGTCGAAGACACCATCGAACAGCGGATGTTCGAGTTCAACCTCAGCGAGGCTTGCAACGGCGGCGTCAGATCCGGCCGCGCCGGTTGCTGACCCACCGAGCGATCCGATGGTGCCTACGATTCTACCACCGCCCAGTGCTCCGAGGAGCTGGTCGTAGTCTGAAAAATCAGTTTCGGAGGACGGGAAGATCAGCAAGCCCCCGCCCTGCTCGACGTACTGGGATAGCGTCGCCACCTCCCCGGATGAAATGGTGTTCAGCCCGACGAGTACGATCGCATCGTATCCATCGATGCGTTCAGCCGGGAGGTCTACTTCGGATATCGTTCGCGTAGAGAAGAACACGCCCTCGCGCGCAAGCGTTGGTGACAGCGCAAGGGAAACGTACTCAGTGGACTGGCCCTCGCCCCGAACAATGAGTAGGGATCGTTCGCGTGGGACATGTAACGTGAAATGTCGCTCATCATCCGACTCAAAGTCGTCTGACTCGCCGCGAACCACGCCGCGGAGCCAGCCGCGTGCAGGTGCCGTCGCCGTAAAATCTGCGCGCACGACCGAATTTGCGGGGATGTCGACGGTCGCCTGCGCCACACGCTGGTTCTCGAGGAACACGCTGGCTACGTAACTCCTGACATCTCGCTCGGCGTAGTTGGCGATGTCAGCGGATAGTCGAACGGGCTGCCCCAACTCGACAATGCGGCTGATTACCTCGACGTTCGTAATGCCGACGTTGTCGGCCGGCCGGTCATTGAGCTTTACGAGTCGATACTGAACAGCCTCGGGCGCTTCCACGCGGAGAGAGTCGCCGAGCGTGCTGATCTGCGCATCGGTTACGAGGTAAATCTCCTTGTTCAGCAATGCCGACCCGGTAACGGATTCAGCCAGGTTCTTTGTCGCATCACCGATCGACCGCGCGCCGTCAGCGGCGCGGATGTCGGCTACGTACTCGCGTGCGCCGTCACGGCTCCTGAATGACACCGGTTGAGCGCTGGTCGGGCCCGCCGTTGTAAGCACCATGATTTCGTCGCCGTCACCCGTGTTTTCGATGATGGCGTTGGCCGCGTCAAGCGCCTGGGTCAGCACGGAACCCTGGCTGTCACGCACCTCCATCGATCGCGAGTTGTCGACGAGAATGCCAACGGCGGCTTTTGCGTTGCCGCCAACGATTTGGGCCAGGTTGCCCGTTAGCGTGGGCCGGGCAAAGGCAAGGACAAGTGCGGCGAGAGCCAACGTGCGCATGAGCAGCAGGAGCCACTGCTTGATGCGTACACGCCGCATGGTGGTTTGCTCGAGTTCGCGTACGAACGCGAGCGAGCTGAAGTCAATTCGCCGCGGCCGACGGAAGTTGAACAGATGGATGATCAGCGGAATGCCGGCCGCCGCCAGTCCCAGTAGGACGAGAGGGTTCAGAAAAGTCATCTACGCGGCGCAGCGGCTGGGCATTTTCAGACGGGCGATTTGAAGACTCTGCTAACCGTCCGGTATTGTCGCTGTTCCTCCGCTCTGCTCCAGGAAGTGCGCCGGGGGCACCGAGATCTGGTCGGAGATTCAGAATGCTCACGTGCCACAGCGATGCGCCACGTGCAAACTGAAGTAACGTGTACTGCGTATCGTCGCCAAGTCGCAGGTACAGGCGCTGGTTTTCAAGCGCGCCATCAACGGCCGCCTCGCGGATACTCGCAATCGGGATATTCCGCCGCACGCGGCCGGATGTTGCCCAACCGCGGACCTCGATGTGTGATTCGTGCAACTGTGCTCGCCCTGCGAGCAGTCGTCTGCCGAATGATAGGAGGCGTCCCTGGACAAGCGGTTCCTGGCGCCTGGTAGTTTTACGCATAGTTCAGTCGGGTTCTCAGGAGAGTTCGACTGCTTTAGGTTGCTGCTTAAGGCTCGAACCCACTCGGCAAACAAGGGTCGTGCCCAAAAACGAGAAAGCCCGGGTTCCCACCAAAAAACCCCGGGCCTTCTCAGAAGTGCATATTTAGAGATGCATTTCTTTAGAGGACGGATGCAGACGCTCCGTTCAGGCCAAAACCCGTCCGCAAAACTGGCCGCTGTGGGGTGAAATATTCCGCAGAGCACATACGACGAAAAGCACGCGACGTTTGGAACGCTCGGGGCAAAAAGAAAGGCCCGAGTCGTAGAGACTCGGGCCCAATAACCTAAGCGCGGTTTCCCAGGCCGGGCTTAGATCCACCCTAAAGCAGAAGTGCGTCTTGCGATGTGCACTTTTAAAGGGACGGTGGTCGATTTCCTTTTCAGGAGCGGCGGACAAATATTTTTGATCGACGGCGAGTTTTCCGGTTAGCGAATGAGGCCAACCGGGAATACCACCGGGCTCTCGTGCCCTGAATTGGTGACAGACGACACGCCGAACAGATAGTTGTCGATGACGATGTTGTCGAGGGTGTACGCGGTCACGTTTCCGACAAATCGGCTGTTTGTCCACTGGGGGGCTGTGGTAGGGCGCCAGTGAACGACGTATCCGGCAAGGTCAGGGTGCGCTACGTCTTTCCACGCGAGGCGCGTTGAGGGCTGAACAGCACCCCCGATCCTGACTTCAGCAGGTGCAGGCGGTGCCCATGCCAGGGCCGCCAGCGTGATCGCGTTGACGGCAGTCAGCTTCGCGGCGTAGTCAAAATCGACGCCCTCCACAACGTCGCCGTACTCGATGCCGTCTTCGACCCGGATATCCTGGTGTTGGCGCGTATAGTTCTCATGCGTCTCCATGATTCTGACACCGGGGAATCCGGCATCATTAAAGGGACGATGGTGGCCACCGCGACCAAACCGGTCGAGCCGATAAATCATCATCGCATCGAGGTTTGGGAAGTACTGGTCGGTCAGCCGATCGATGTACCTGGCAACCTGCCGCGACGGGCCATCGACCTCCCCACCGTACACGCGGACGGATCGCAGCGCGTCGGCATCGATCACCGGCATGGGCTCGGAAAAAACGCGGAACGTGTTGTTCTCGATGACTCCGTCGATCCCGTGGATATTTCCGATCATGTCGTTGTTCAGGACGGCCACGATATTCCAGCCTTCATCCCGCGCCTTGGCTGCAAGGTGCTGACCGCCGAACAGCCCCTGCTCTTCGCCTGACAATCCGGCGTAGACAACGGTGTGATCGAAGGTGTGCTGCGACAGCACGCGGGCTGCCTCGATGACGCCCGCCATTCCCGATGCGTTGTCGTTTGCCCCCGGTGCGTCTGTCTCGCCGTCTGTAGATCGCGAGGCACGCGAGTCGATGTCGCCGCTCATGATCACGTAGCTGTCTGGATATGTGGCGCCACGTTGGACCGCAACAACATTGACGATCCACACATCTTCGGGAATCCTGCGGTTGTCAGCAGCGCGAACGAGCGTACGCTGGTACCAGACGTCGAGGCAGCCGCCACATGCATCCGACACGCGGTCAAACTCTGCCTTGATCCAGCGCCGCGCCGCTCCGATGCCGCGGGTGGTGGAGACGGTGTCAGACAGCGTGTTGCGCGTGCCAAATCCGGCGAGACGCCGGATGTCGGATTCGATTCGGTCGGCTGATACCGCATCGATGATCTGAAAGAGGCGATCATCCTGCGCCGCCGGCTGGGCGGATGCCGTTCCGGATGGTGCGACGATGAAGAGGATGGCAAATGCGATGACGGGGCCCGCCAGGGCAGACCGCGTTAAGAGATGTGGCATTAGGGTCTCGTCGTGAATAAATCTTGTACGGCAGCGATCCTGAAGAAGGCTGGCGCGTTCCACCATGCCCCCCTCGTGCTTCCACACCGTCCACACCGGCCTCCCAGTGAGTAAACAAGCGGTCACCAAAGCGGCCAAGAACTCGACGAAGAATTCGGCCGGGACGGCAACGAAGACCACCAAGAAGACCACCAAGAAGACCACCAAGAAGGCCGCAAAGAAGACGGCCGGGCGGGCGGCGAGCAGAACAAGCACCAACCGGCCGATTGTTCTGCGGGGCGCGCGACAGCACAACCTGAAGGAAGTTGATCTGGAGTTGCCGCGCAACAAACTTATCGTTTTCACCGGACCGTCGGGTTCGGGTAAGTCGTCCCTCGTCTTCGACACAATCTATGCTGAGGGGCAGCGCCGGTACGTCGAGAGCCTGAGCGCGTACGCGAGGCAGTTCCTCGAGCGCATGGACAAGCCGGATGTTGACTTCATCTCCGGTCTTGCGCCGGCAATCGCGATCGAGCAGAAAACGGTCAGCCGCAATCCGCGATCAACCGTCGCAACGCAGACCGAGGTTTACGACCATCTGCGCCTGCTGTATGCCCGCGTTGGCAAGACCATTTCACCAATCAGCGGCGAAGAGGTAACGCGCGATTCCCCGAGGTCGGTTGCTACCGCGATTGCGTCTACACTTGGCGACGGCGCACGATTCTACCTGTGCCTGGATTTTCCCGACCGAAAGGGCATTCCCGTTCAGCGTGAGCTGGAGTCACTTGTTGCCCGCGGCTTCAGTCGCATTCTTGTTCGGCCGACCGATGCGCAGGCCGCG
>JAUIJQ010000065.1 GCA_030431165.1 Rhodothermia bacterium
GACGACGCAGTCCGAAGGATGGGCGACAGTCTCGGGGTTCTGATGACAGAGCCACTCGGGTTCAACAACACGTATGCGCTCGGGATGGCGGCCGATCGCGCAGCGGAACTTGGCGTGGAATCTATTAGCGATCTGGTGGCCCATCCAGATCTGGTTCTCGGTTTCAGCAATGAGTTTATCGACCGGGCGGATGGGTGGCCGAAGCTGAGGACGACGTACGGACTGCCGCAGTCAGCACGCGGGCTCGATCACGATCTTGCTTATCGCGGACTCGCGTCGGGCGACATCGATGTGATGGACCTGTATTCGACCGACGCCGAGATAGCGTACTACGGGTTGCGGGTACTGGAAGACGACCGGGCCGTCTTTCCGAGATACGATGCCGTGTACCTGTACCGAGCGGACCTGGCGGAGCGACATCCGAAGTTTGTGGAAGCGCTCAGATCGCTTGCCGGAACGCTGCCTGAATCGCGGATGGTAGCGCTCAACCGCAGTGTCAAACTCGATGGGGTCTCAGAGTGGGAGGCTGCGGCAACGTTTCTGCGGGGGCTTGGCGTTGATGTCCGCGAACAGTCAGCGCCCTCATTTCTCGCCCGCATTGCGAGACGAACCGGGGAGCACCTGGTGCTTGTCGGTGTCTCGCTGTTCTTCGCCATTGTTGTGGCAATCCCGTTGGGGGTGGTGGCGGCGCGCTACAGGCGGCTTGGAACGTGGATACTCGGTGTTGTTGGCGTGATCTACACAATTCCGTCGCTTGCGCTGCTCGCGTTTATGATTCCGCTGTTGGGTATCGGCGGGCCGCCTGCAATTGTCGCGCTATTTCTGTACTCGTTGCTTCCGATTGTGCGCAACACGCACGCGGGGCTGACCGATATTTCTCGGGTACTCACAGAAAGTGCCGACGCGCTTGGGCTTGCCGCTCGGGACAAACTTCGGCACATTGAACTGCCGCTCGCGGCGCCGTCAATCATCGCGGGTATAAAGACATCCGCCGTGATCAACGTCGGTACGGCAACGCTCGGCGCGCTGATTGGTGCGGGCGGATATGGTCAGCCGATCCTCACTGGAATCCGCCTCGATGATATCGGCTTGATTCTGGAAGGCGCTGTTCCCGCAGCCGTCCTTGCACTCCTCGTTCAATCATTGTTTGACATCCCAGCATTCACGAGAAGGACCGCATGAAAGAGCAGACCTATGGTTCACATCGGCAATTAGTGCCGGCTTACCACTTCTATCTCGCAGCGCTTCTGCTGGTGTTGCTTGTCGCGACCGTTTTCGAACTGGTCGGAAGCATCCGGTCGGGTGAGGGCATCCTTGTGGCGGTGATTCTTGTGGGAATCGTTGTTGCGCTGGTACTCATCACAGCACTACTTCGCGTCTTCCCGCTACGCGCACAGGATCGCGTCATTCGCGTGGAGGAAAACCTCCGGCACTACCTGATGACCGGTAAGCCGCTGGACCCACGGGTCACCATAAGGCAGGCTGTTGGACTCAGGTTTGCATCTGATGACGAATTTGTCGGATTGGCCCGCCGGGCTGCGGAGAACGGGATGTCAGAGGACGACATCAAACGTGCAATCACGACGTGGCGCGCCGACACCTACCGCGTGTAGGCGCAGTCGCGTGTAGGCGCAGTCGCGTTCAGGTCATGTCGCTGGTCAGGACGCGTTGCTAGAAACGTATCCGGATTCCGTTTTCCAGAAACGCGTCGTGTCGCTCGATATCGTCTGGCGGACGATTGTCAAAACGCTGCCGGAAGACAACGCGAAACGAGATCGACTCTGTGATGGCAAGATCCAGCGCGGCGTCCTGAAGCAGGCGCACATCCGAAAAAGCATCAACTTGCGGCTGCGCATATACGGTTGTCGAGAACGACGCGGACTTTGAGATCTGCCAGCTGAAGCTCAGGTAGTTGCTCCAGCGGATCACACGCGAGCTCGATGGATGCACGGTTACCTTGTCAGCGTCGAGATCTTCGATCTCAAACATTGCCGCAGTACCCAGGTACGCGGAAACCCGCTCGGTGTCTGCGATGCGCAGTCTGACACCAGATCCGATAAGGGTCCTCAACTGCAGAAGCGTAAACCGGTCGTTCTCAAGCTGCGCAAACAGCTCACCGGCGATAGTTGACCCGAACCATTGCGTCAGACGAAGGTGGGCGAACGCTGAACTGTTGTAGGTCGTGCCGTTGCTTTCGCCATACCGCACCCGGGCAATACCGAGGATAAAGCGGTTGTCGCTTCGATGATTGAGTTGCGTACCCGCTGAGACATCGTACAGGTCTGAGTTCCCTGATCGGAACGCCAGGGCGACGTCAGCGCCAATCGAGAACCCTTCTTCCTGCGTTCGAAGGCGCTCGATGTTGATCTGTCCGGCCGCCTGTTCAGGGAGCGAAGCAAAGAGCGTCAGCGTGCATCCCAACAAGACGCTTTTGACGCAGCGCGGAACAGTAACAGCCCACACGCGAGGTACCACGCTAGTCAACAAGTTCCGGTCCGGCGAGCCTGACACCCGCGAGGGTGGCAGGGATGAGCATGGCAAGAAAGGCGTAGTTGTACCAAGGCGGCAACTTGTCCCACGCGGAAAGCTGAACGGGGATACCCGTTGCGAGAAGCAGAATGCCGAGTACAAAGGCATGGCGCGCCATGCGTCTAACCGCGATCCGTGCCGTTACAAAACCCGCGACGAGTGATGCGATGATGCTGACGATCAGGTACAGGATGAGTGCCGACAGATCGGACGTGAACCCCTCTGCGTCGTGCACATCAGCGAAAATGGCACGGATCCCCGCCGACGCACCAAGAAAGACAATCGTCCAGGCGAGATAACCGGCAATTACCGACGCGATGCTGCGAACCATGACAGTGTGGGTTGCAAGTTGGTGCGATCAAGGGGGGTACCGCGACAATCTACGACAAACGGGGGTGGCCTTGCGACGTCTCAATTCGATTGGTACAATGACGCGAACTTGACCGATACGCGTTTGTCATGGCAGACATCCGGCTGCGTCCGCGCTTCAGAACCCACGTCGAGTGTGACCCGGCGTCTGTTCTGGCGCTTATTGAAGCGCAACTAGGTTCCCCCGGGAGTGACGCTTCGGGGCGCATTCCCGCGAACGCGCAGATCGCCGGTACCGATGTTGGTCACATCGAGGGGACCGTGTTCGATACCTCGGCCGTGCTGCGCATTCCGTCAACAAGACGACATTTCTGGTCGCCGGAACTGCAGGTTGGCGTCGACGGAGATGAAGCCGGGACAATGGTGAGTGGCTTGTTCGGGCCACGCCCCGGGGTCTGGAGCATGTACGTCGCCCTGTACGCGTTCGTGCTGTTTGTGGCCATCATGGGAAGCTCGTTTGGCGCATCCCAGATCATGCTCGACCAGCGCCCATTTGCTTTCTGGTCATTGCCGGCGGCACTTGTTGGTGCACTCGCCGTCTATGGCATTGGGCGCGTCGGGAGACGACTTGGCCGCGAGCAGATCCGGGAACTGGATGCGTTCCTGGACCGGGTGCTCGCGGCGTGTCGCCCTTCGCAAGGAAACAGCGCAACCTGACGAAGATTGTGTCGGTCCTGCGCGATCATCTGCGCGATGATCTAGACGAAGATGATGTGACTGTCTTCGCCTGCCGCCAGACCGAACATGTCGCCTACGGTGATGATGTCTTCCAACTCATCAACGAAGTCCTCACGGTTCAGCTTGAACATGTCAACTGCAAGCTGACACCCGTGTAACCTGCCTCCGCCTGCCGTAATCATTTCCAGCATTTCCGATACGGGCGGAATGTCGAGCTTCTCCATTTCCTTCTTCATCATGGTAGAAGCAAGCGACTCGAAGCCCGGCAACCCGGCGACAACCGTCGGAACGTGCGGCATCATCGACGGATTACCGACGGTTGGTACGTGCAGCTTGTCCAGCTTGCCCTTTGTGATTGCGTCGAGCCCGAAGAACGTAAAGAACACGTGGGTCTCGATTCCGTCCATGACGGCTCCGTTTGCCATGATCAAAGCGGCATACACATCCTGCAGTGATCCCTTGGAGCAAATGATGAGGACCTTCTTGACCTTGTGGTCAGCGGCCGTCGTCTTTTTTGTGAGGGTGGTGGTTTCCATAATGCCAGTCACCAAGTCTAGTCCAGTGCGATCGTAGTTCCTGTTGTGAGTCAGTGTGCCTCCGGTGATTCCGGTTGCAACCGGTTTGCGCCGGCGGCTTCCTTAGACGCAACTGACCGGTTTCGGAATGCCGGCAATCCGACTCGACTTCTTCAGCGGACCGCCCGGAAAGAGGTCATAAAACTCCTTGATCGAGACTATGCCGGATTTTCCAACTCGTCTCACAGAAAGTTTCTCACCCTTCTCCTGCTGCTCGCGCAAGTAGCGGATGACCTCCATGTGTTTGTCAGTGAGTACGATGTCTTCTTCTGCTGCGATCGCCTCGGCGACGGCTTCGTTCCACTTTGACGGGTCGGTAAGGTAGCCCTCGTCATTCACGTCAATCGTGGTTCCTGCGATGGTTGCTTCCATGGTTCTGCGCTGTTTGCTGTACGACTATCTATGCGGCTGTCTATGCGACAACTTCCATTGATTCACTTTCACGCGCTGTGACGGGCGTGACGCCATCCCGTTTTGCGGAGTTCGTTGTTCCGGGCTTCGGGGGCTCTTCGGGACGTTGCTTTCCAACGAACGACATGTGGTTCGTCACCGGAAGTTCGCGCCCTGTGAGTAGCATGTGCCAGTAGATCCACTTGAAGGCGAGTTTGCCCATGTGGTTCATTCGTGTCTCCTTCAGCAGACTCATAGGCCCGACAAACGGAGCCGGATACTTTCCAGGCAGCGGCTCGGTGTCGTAATTGAAGTCGATCAACGTTGCCTTGCCAAAACCGGTCTCGATGAAGCAGTTTGCGTGTCCGTCAAAGGAGGCCGAGAGCGGCTTGCCTTCGACGTAGTCGAGCACGTTCTGCACAAGTACTTCAGCCATGAAGTGGGCTACCGATCCGGCCTTTGATGTCGGAACGTTCGTCGCGTCACCGATCACAAACACGTTCTGGTGTTGCTTCGCCTGAAGCGTCTCCTTGTTGGTCGGCACAAAGTTGAGATCGTCAGCGTCGCCCATGTCGCTGTCGCCTACGAAGTCGGCTCCCATATTGACGGGGATCGTTACAAGCAGATCGAATGGGACTTCCTGCTCATCGTACGAAACGAGCTTCCTGGCATCGTTGTCGACATGCTCGAGGTAGAACTCAGGGATCACCTTGACGCCCTTTTCCTCGAGGAGCTTGCTGAGGAATTTTGTCGCGATCGGTTTGGTGAATGCACCCGGGAGTGGCGTCACGTACAGGATTTCCACCTTGTCACGCATACCCTTCTCGGTGAAGTATGCATCCGCAAGGAAAGCAAACTCGAGCGGCGCCACCGGGCACTTGAAGATCGACTCAGCGATGCTGATTACAAGCCGCCCGCCTTCCCATTGGTCCAGCTTCTTGCTCAACGCGGTGGCACCCTCAAAGGTGTAGAAGTCGAAGATGTCTTTGTACCAGAGGTCTCCTTTCATGCCCGGGGTCTCCTCGGGCCGAGGCTCTGTACCCGTCGCGACGATCAGGACATCGTACGGAAGCTGCCGATCGTTGGAGAGCAACACGACGTTCTCTTCCGGCTCAACGCGTTGTACTTCATCCCAGATGACGTTTACGCCATCGGGAAGGAAGTCAGTTTTTGGCCTCACCACATCGTCGGGTTCGTAGATCCCAAACGGGATGAAGAGGAAGCCGGGCTGGTAGTAGTGATCCCGGTCTTTGTCCACGATGGTGATTTCCCAGCGTTCCGCATCCAACTCTTTGCGGAGCTTGTTGGCCATCATCGTGCCGGCAAGTCCGGCGCCGAGGATCACGAGTCTCTTGGTCCTGGAGACGTCTGTACCGTTTGCGGTTGCGCTGTTCATTGTGCCGTCCGGTGAAGTTGCTGAGGGGGCCGCAGCCCGTGCGGCCGATGTCGTGCTATATTCTACTTCAGTTGTATAGTTACAAGATGCAGCCAAGCCCGGCCAAAGATGTCGGCCCGTTCCACTGCCGCGTGCCGGGCGAAACCCTACGGCTGCATTGGACTTGTTTCATTTATTGAAAGGGTGCGCGGCATATCCGACAGAGCACCGTACATTAACCGGTTCACGGTCCCGCCGGCCCGAAGCCGGTACGCAAACGATCCGCCCGGCGGATGGCGTCATGGAAATAGAGGAGACCATCGCGGTTGAGGTACTCGTAGCGCAACCCGCCCACGCGGTGTACGCCGAGGAGATCTGCGTCCAGATGGAGGAGGCAGCGAAGATCCGCGGGACCGGCATCGCCAAGCGCGCGCCAGAGTACGTCAAGAAGAAAATTGACCAGGGGCAGGCCGTCATTGCGCTCAGCGGCGGCAAGCTCGCAGGATTCTGCTATATCGAGTCCTGGGATACCAAGAAGTACGTCGCGAACTCCGGCCTCATCGTTTGCCCGGAATTTCGCCGGATTGGCCTTGCCCGCCGGTTGAAGACGCGCGCTTTTGAGTTGTCCCGCGAACTGTTTCCTGAGGCGAAGATCTTCGGGATCACGACCAGTCTCGCGGTCATGAAGATTAACTCCGATCTGGGGTACCGACCGGTAACCTTCTCGGAGCTGACCCAGGACGAGGTTTTCTGGAAAGGGTGCCAGAGCTGCCCGAACCACGATGTCCTGGAGCGCACGCGCCGCCAGTATTGCCTCTGTACCGGCATGTTGTTCGATCCGGGGCGCGAAAAACGGGGAAAAGAAGACGGCTAACAGAATCTTCACCGCTTTCGACCCGTAGGCGCCGCAATACGCAGAAGCGCCATCCGTTATTCCCAATTGAAGCCGTACGGCCCGCGCCAAACTGAGCCCTCATGGGCATAAGCGGGCATTCTGCGGTGTACCGGGCATCTTTATTCAATTTGTCCGTACAACAAGTTTTGCCCCTTTCACAGAAATGGAAATCCACATGTTAAGACGACTACCAGTTGTACTCGGGGCGCTGTTGCTGTCCCTCGCACCGACGGCGGTGCTGGCACAGAGCTTCGGCGGTGCCGTGGCAACAGCGGGCGACGACGTACTTGTGGGCTATACGGCCCAGACCCCCAATTCCGGGGTCGTCAAGGTGTACCGCAAGTCGGGCATGTCGTGGTCACAGGTCGGCGAGCTGATGGCGGCCGACGCAACCGGGTCTGACGACCGATTTGGTCGTGCGCTGTTCGCGACAGACAATCTCGTGTTTGCCGGTGCGACAACCCGCGAGAACTCGCGTGGCGGTGTCTACGTCTTCGAACGCACCCCGTCAGGATGGACGCAGACCGCGATGCTGCTGCCCGACGATAATGCCGAAGGCGACTCCTTTGGTCGGTCTGTTGCCTTCAACGGCGAGGTCCTGCTAGCCGGAGCCGCTGGTAAAGAATCAACGTCCGGCGCCGCGTATGCATTTACGCGCAATGCGTCGGGTCAGTGGGTCCAGCAGGCCATGCTGCGTCCCGACGGACTCAACGCGAATGACCTCTTCGGTTTGACCGTTGCGTTTGACGGAGAGCTCGCGCTTGTCACCGCACTTGAGCAGGCGAACCCGCCGGGCACCGTGTATGCGTACCACTACGAAGCCTCTTCGGGCGAGTGGCATGATATCGGTGCCATCCCAACGCCGGATGTCAGCCCGCAGTCAGCATTTGGTTTGACGCTGGCGCTGAACGGCAACCACGCGATGGTTGGCGCTCCTGGCCAGAATGGAGGCGAGGTACACACGTACGTTTTTGAAGGCTCGCCGACGGGCTGGCGCCACACTGGCAAACTGTCCTCGAACGACGGCGGATTTGGCGGTGCCATCTTCATGGATGAAAACGGCGCCTACATCGGGGCACCAGGTGCTAACAGTGGAGCCGGAGCAGTCTACCCGTATCGTTACGACGCCGCGTCGAAGAAGTGGGTCGCCGGTGATCGCATTGAGGCTACCGGCAAGATGATGGGCTTTGCAGGCGCTATTGCAGTCTCTGGTAGCGTCGGCGTCTTCGGGATGCCCGGTGCCGACTTCGGCCTTGGCCGCGTTGCACTCATGGAGTACGACGCTGACGGGCTTGGGTGGACGGTCGCCGGTGAGTTCTACGACGAGGTTGATCGCCTTGCCTCTGTGACCGGCGAAGAAGTGAAGTGCGACGGCGGTTCAGCAGCCGGCTTTGACTGTGACAAAGTTGACCTGCTTTCCTTCATGTCGGGCGCGGACATCGGCGCTGACCGTGGAATCCGCGTCAACGACGTCTGGGGTTGGGAAGACCCTGAGACGGGCAAAGAGTACGCACTCGTTGGCCGGATGGACGGTACGTCGTTCGTCGACATCAGCGATCCGTACAATCCGGTCTACGTTGGCAACCTCCCCAAGACCGACGGTTCGCAGACGAACTCGTGGCGCGACATCAAGGTCTATGCTGACCATGCGTTCATCGTCGCTGACGGTGCGGGCGAGCACGGAATGCAGGTGTTCGATCTTCGTCAGCTGCGCGACGTGAGTGATGCGCCCGTGACGTTCGAAGAGACCGCACACTATGACGGCATCCACTCCTCGCACAACATCGTGATCAACGAGGACACCGGGTTTGCATACGCCGTTGGCAACAGCTCCGGCGGCGAGACCTGTGGCGGTGGCTCACACATCATCGATGTGCGTGACCCGGCCAATCCGACGTTCGCCGGATGCTTCGCGCATGAGTCAACCGGTCGTACCGGTACGGGCTACACGCACGACGCACAGTGTGTCACGTACAACGGACCTGATGCAGACTACGCGGGCCGCGAGATCTGCTTCGGCGCCAACGAAACGGCGCTCAGCATTGCCGACCTGACGGACAAAGGCAACCCGGTCACGATCGCAGCGGCGACGTATCCGAACGTTGGCTATGCCCACCAGGGTTGGTTGACTGAAGATCATCGCTACTTCCTGCTTGACGACGAACTCGACGAACTGCAGGGACTCACCGATGGAACGCGGACGTTGATCTGGGATCTCTCAGACCTCGATGACCCGCAGCTCATCAAGGAGTACATCTCTGACGTCAAGTCGTCGGATCACAACCTCTACGTCAAAGACAACTACGTCTACCAGTCGAACTACGTAAGCGGACTCCGCATCCTGGATATTTCGGATATCAACAATCCGGTCCCGGTTGCGAACTTCGACACGGTCCCGGGTGATGCAAATGATCCTGGCTTTGACGGTTCGTGGAGTAACTATCCGTTCTTCAAGAGCGGCGTCATCGTCGTCACGAGTGGCAACGAAGGGCTGTTCCTCTTGCGCAAGAACGAGATTGGTCTGTAAGCAGCAACCGCGTGCTGAATGAAGCTGCAATAGCTGAAACAGACGAGTAGCATACGCGGCTTCGGCCGCTGAGAACAGGGCCCCGGCGTTTTGCGTCGGGGCCTTGCTTTTTGTGGCAGCGGCTGGTTGCTTCCGGTCTGAAGGGCCACCGCCGCATGCTGAACGAATGAACAGTGGAAATACAGGTACGACGCGCAACAACATCTGACGCCGCAGCAATCCGCGATCTCGCGGAGCGGACGTTTCGGGCGACTTATGGCCCGTACAATCCGGCAAGTCTCATGGATGAGTACGTAGCGGAGTCGTTTACGCTTCAGAAAATGCGCGAGGAGCTAATGGGCGAACGCGAGGACTTCTTTCTCGCCTTGGCCGACGAAGCAGTCTGCGGGTACGCGAAGCTCCGCGCGGGGGACAACCCCGAAGGTGTCCTTGCTGAGCGACCGGTAGAGCTTGAGCGAATCTATGTTGACGCCGCCCACCACGGATCGGGTGTTGGTCGTCTGCTGATGGAGACAGCGCTTTCTCACGCGCGCAGCGCCGGCTTTGATGCGATCTGGCTTGGAGTCTGGGAGCGCAACGAACGCGCCGTTGCCTTTTACCGCAAGTGGGGCTTCTCCGTCTCGGGCAACAAGATCTTCCAGTTTGGAAGTGACCCGCAGACCGATTTGCTGATGGCAAAACCGCTGGCGGGATAGCTGCCTCGGTTGGAGTTTGTCAGCCTGCCGCTCGTCAGCCGCTGCTTGTCAGCCGCTGCTTGTCAGCCGCTGCTTGTCAGCCGCTGCTTGTCAGCCGCTGCTTGTCAGCCGCTGCTTGTCAGCCGCTGCTTGTCAGCCGCTGCTTGTCAGCCGCTGCTTG
>JAUIJQ010000066.1 GCA_030431165.1 Rhodothermia bacterium
GGAGAACCTCCTCAACACCGAATACCGGGACTACCTCAGTCGCTACCGCTATTTCGCGCATGACCCGGGACGCAACGTGGTCCTGCGCATTCAGGTGCCTTTCGGAACCCGAAAGGTCGAACACTAAAACAGCATTACAACAGTCCGCAGTCGCGACTTTCCGCTGCGGACTACACACCACGATTGACAAATGATTAGCAACACGATTACCCAGAACCTGAAGTTGATTCGCGCGGTGACACTTGCGGCGCTGCTCGGGGTTGCCCTTGCGGCGTGCGACAGCAACGAACCCGACGATGACGGTGGCGGTGAAGCCGAAGTCATCAGTCTTGTGTCGCTGACGTTTACACCCCAGGGTGGCGGCGCGGCGTTCACGACTGATGCCGTCTTTGACGAGGCCGGCGTTCTGCAGAGTGCGGAGACGATCACGCTCTCAGCCGGGACGACGTACGATGTCGCCATAGATCTGCAGAACACACTCGAGACGCCGGCAGAGAGCATCACGGAGGAAATCCGTGACGAGGAGCCTGACGCACATCGACTATTCTACGTCGCAGAAGGCGCCGTCAGCGATAACATCGCGATCACGAACCTCGACACTGACCCGAACGGTGACCCGCTGGGACTGAACTTTGATGTCACGGTTACCGGCGGCGCCGGCGACAGTGGCCAGTTCCGCGTCAAGCTGCGTCACTACGAGGAAGACGCCAACCTTCCCACCGACAAGCAGAACGACACGGCAACAGCAGCCGAGGTACCGGGCGTCGTGGAGAACGATGTGAACTTCACGTTCCCCGTGTCGATAGTGTAACCGACGGATGAAGGTTTGTGCCGGCGTGTACCACCAGGCACACATGATCAATCAGTAGACTGGTTGAAAGCCGGATACTTGCTAAACCACGAAGGGTCGGACGAACGTCCGGCCCTTCTGTGTTTTGTCTTACTCGTACCGCAAGCTCGCAACGGGGTCTGCCTTTCCAACTCTGATTGCCTGGTAGCAGACGGTGATGATCGCGAGACCGGTAGCGAGTACCCCGACGCTGACGAAGAGCCATGGTGAAGGGTCAATCCGAAAGGCAAAGTCGTCCAACCACCGTCGCATTCCGAGATAGCCGATCGGAACCGCGATTACGAACGACACGAGCACCAGACGCACAAACCCCGCAGACAGCATCACAACGATCCCGCTTACCGACGCACCCAGAACCTTGCGGATTCCGATCTCCTTTGTGCGTTGCTCTGTCATGTAGGCCGCGAGGCCGAGTAAACCAAGACAGGCGACAAGCGCGGCAAGAACGGCGAACACGCCAAACAGGCGGCCGAACCGCTGGTCGGCCCGATAAAGTGCATCGATTGAGTCATCGATGAATGAGAACGAGAACGGAAAACCCGGCGCTTGCGCCTTCCACTCAGTCTCCATTGCGGCAAGCGTACCGGCTGCGTCGTTCCCCTGAATGCGCACAACAAGGCTGCGAACATACTGCGCCCGTTTCGGATGCGGATCGATGATCACCGGCATGATCGGTGCGTGCAGGGAGTTCGTGTGGAAGTCGCGTATGACACCCACAACGGCGGCATGTTGCGCATTGCCGAGGCTGTCGGTTCCCGTTGGCATTAACTGCCCTACCGGATCCGTCCAGCCCTGCATCGCAGCCATCGTTTCATTCACCAGTATCGATTCGGTGCGGTCGGCTGCGCGGTCTGTCGAGATGTCTCTTCCACTCACAATCTCCATCCCGAGCGTCTCAACATAGTCCTCATCCGCGAGTATCCGCATCGTCATGAACTTGCGCCCATCGACCTCGCTTTCAGAGATCCACCCACCCTGGAGGACCGGCGCCCCCGATGCCGCAGACGCGGCAACAACACCCGGGATCTGCAGCAGTCGCTGCTTGAACGACTCAACACTCGATTGCAGTCCCCTCGTCGGTACGATCACCGCCTGGGACTGATCGAAGCCGAGATCCTTGTGCTGAACGTAGCGCATCTGCTGGTACACCACAGCCGTTCCGATCATCAGGACGATGGTAACCGTGAACTGAAAGACAACCAGGCTTTTGCGTAGTCCCGAAGCTCCAGCCGAACCCGGCGCGTGGCCGGCAAGGCCCTTCAATACGCGCGTTGGTCGAAAAGAGGAGAGGTAAAAGGCCGGATACGACCCTGACACAACGCCGGTAACCAGCGCAACGGCTGCGACGAGCATCCATACGGTCGGGTCGGCCAGATTGACGACAACATCTTCACCCGACAACCGATTGAATACCGGTACCGAAAGGGACATCAACGCAATCGCTGCCAAAGCCGCGACGCCGCTGAACAACAGCGACTCACTCATGAACTGCAGCACAAGGTTATTTCGGCCGGCACCAATCGCCTTCCGTACGCCAACTTCCCGCGCCCTTCGCATCGCACGCGCCGTTGCCAGATTCATGTAATTGATTGCCGCAATCGCGAGAATCAGAACCGCGATTACCGCGAATAGCTGGACGTTGCGCCGGTTTCCGACTTTTCCCGCCACCTGTATTCCCGCCGACTCGAGGTAGATGTCCGTTAACGGCTGCAGCCTGTACCGCACGTACATCGCGTCCGTGTTCCACCACCACGCCAGTTCGTCGACGGCCGCGTTGATCTCGTTCATCAGCGCTGCACGAGCTGATGGATCGGCGCTTGACAGAAGCAGGTATGACCACCCCTGATTCTCCGGGGTCCACGGATTCTGCCCGTCTGGAAGCGATAACATCGACCCCAGGACCGTGACGTCCAGGTGGGTCCGTGCAAGCGGCTCAGCCAGCACGCCGGTGACCTCGAGGTTTGTCGTACCGTTCACCGTCAACGTCTGACCCACCGGATCTTCGGCACCAAAGAACCGGGTTGCCGCATCGGGCGTGAGCACGACCGTGTTTGGCCGTGCCAGCGCGCTCGACGGCTGCGTGGATGAGGCGCCCGCGGCAAAGCCGGGGTTCAGCTTCAAATCAAAGATGTCGAGGGCTGCCGGGTCAGTCCACGCAAATCCGGGTTCATCAAACTGCCGGTCGCCTACACTGATCACGCTTCCCCGTCTGTGAACGCGTGCCGCGCGCTCAACTCCGGCGAACTTGTCCTCGATGCTCGGGGCGAGGTCACCGAGTAGAACGGCCGAGGCCCTGATGTCAGTCGCGGCGCTGTCTTCGCGCAGCACGCGCACAATCCGGTCAGCGTTTGGATACGACTTGTCGTAGCTAAGCTCGGTCCGGATATGCTGAACGATAACGAGACACGTGGCCATCCCAACGGCGAGGCCAATGACGTTGATGATGGAGTACCCTTTCTGGCGGCTGAACTGGCGGAGAGCGACGAGCAGGTTCTTCTTCAGCATGGACGGCTACGGTTGACGCTGGGTGGTCGAGGCTTACGACGGGCGCAGGACTGGGTGACGTAGCGACTCACGTGTCAAAAGCCATACCGTTGACCGAACAAGACACCGCAGCCGTGACAACGGCCAAGACAGTGGCGAATTGTGCCCGCTCGGCCCAATCATCGCTTGAGGACCGCCTTGTCAAAGACGGCGTGCTGTTCGCATTCGCGCAGGAAGTGTCCGCGTTCGAACGGCGGGGAAGTGGTGGGCGGTGAGGGAGTCGAACCCCCGACCTTCTGGGTGTAAACCAGACGCTCTAACCAGCTGAGCTAACCGCCCCGGGGACCGCATATTATCGCTTGGCCGCCGTTTGTTCCAATAACGTGCCGACGAAATGACGCGACGGGCGATCCGAACGATCCGAGCGAACCCAACGAACCCCGCTGTATATGAATATCGAGCAGATAGTAGTCCGGTGACTCCTCTGCGTGTCATACCGGCTACCGCGACATAGTCAAAACGAGTCCGGCAGGCGTTAAGTTTTATGAACTTGCCCAAGGGCAGATCCAACATACATCCGTAAGTACGCTCGAAAGAACGATGGATAGTTGCTTCAGACGCTTTCCCACCCTTAAGACCCGCCTGACTGCCAGGCCCCTCCGTCAACTCCTTGTCGCAACGGTGGCTCTGATGCTCACCACAGCGGCGGCGGCACAGACATACGACGTGACACTGCACGTTGACGCGTCGGCGGCGGGGGCGTCAGATGCAAACCCGGGATCAGCTGCGCAGCCATTGTTGACCGTCCAGGAGGCGATGGATCGCGCCATCAGCAACAAGCTTTCGAACATCAGTACCGAAGTGCTGATTCACCCGGGGGTCTATCGCGAGTATGTTGATGTGACAACGTACACGAACTACCCGAGCAATCAACCGGGCAACACCACGCCAATCCTGGTTGAAGGTACCGACGCGTCGAACCGACCGGTCATCTCGGGTGCAAACGTCTGGACGGGCTGGACCCCTTCGGGCAACCACTACACGCACGCCTGGCCGTACGACTGGGGCGCCTACGAAGCACCGTGGCAGAACACGATCGTCAACCTCACAGAGATTGTCCGCCGCCGCGAGGTGGTGTGGATCAACGGCGACCGGCTCGATCCTGTCCTAGAACTGGGTAACCTGACCGAGGGCACTTTCTTCGTAGACGAGGATGCAGATCTTATCCACGTCTACCCGCCGGCCGGCGTGTCGATGGCAACGGCGCTCGTCGAGGTCGCTGAGCGCGAGCGTGTCTGGGGACAGGAGTACGAAGACAACCTGACCATCCGCAACGTTGTATTCGAGAAGACGAACGGACCCTGGGACGACGGCTTCGGGATGGTTCGCATCACCGGATCCGAGAATAACCTGCTCGAAAACTTGACGTTCAGGTATGCGAACTGGACCGGCCTGTACTCCACGCTGACCGACGGTATGGTGATGTCGGATGTCGCGTTCGAGAACAACGGCGGGCGCGGCTTCGCGATCTGGAAGATCAAGAACGTATCGATCCTGAACTCTTCCGCGACGGGCAACAACTGGCGCGGCTTCCTGCAGGGGACCATCGCCGGCGAGTCACCCTTCACGGGCTGGACTACAGGTGGCGCCAACATTGAGAGTGCGCACGGCGTCACGATCAACAACTTCACCGCATCCGACAACTTGACCCGCGGCACGTGGTTTGACACCGACGTGATCGATGTCACGGTTACCGGTTCTGACTTCAGCCGGAATCAGAACGACGGCATGTTCATCGAAGCCGTTCAGGGGCCGGTCGAGATTACGAACTCAACGTTCCTCGACAACCTGCGCCATGGCATCTTCACCGGCATGGCCGAACTGTTGACGCTCGACGGCAACACGTTTGACCGCAATGGCACAAGCCCGATTCGTGTCAGCGGTGCCAACAACGGACGGGGGATCGTCAACTTCGAAACCAGCGTCTATCAGACCGTCCTCACGCGATGGTGGACGCTCGAGAACAACGAGTTCTACGGTGAGGGCCCCTACCTGATCGGCACAACCGTTAATGCAACGCGGTGGGCAGAATTTATCAACAGCCTTAGCGCCGACAATAACGACTGGTGCGACCCCGCTGACACAAACGTCTTTCAGATCGTCAACGGGCAGTTCGTCGACTTTGACGGATGGAAGAGCCACACCGGTGAAGATCAGAACTCAACGTTCTGTGCCGGCGGATTGCCGGTTGAGCTCGTGACGCTGTCAGCTACTGTCGATCGCAACGAGGTGTCGCTTTTCTGGGAAACCGCAAGCGAGACCGGCAACGCCGGATTTGAAGTTGAGCACGAGATCGACGGGTTCTTTGTGAGCGTCGGATTTGTGCCTGGCGCCGGGACAACCAGTGAGCCTTCGTACTACCGCTACGCGGTACCGGATCTCCCGGCCGGCACACATCGGTTCAGGTTGCGGCAGGTTGATCAGTCCGGTACGTTCTCGTATTCATCGGTCGTAGAGGTTGCTGTTGTGCCCGATGAGGCGCTTACCGTTTCGGCTTACCCAAACCCGGTCGCTGACGAGTTGTCGGTTACGCTCACGACCCGTACCGAGCGCGACGTGACGGTCAGCCTGTTCGATGCATTGGGACGCGAGGTTCGCGTGATGTATCGGGGAGCGGCGCCGGCGGGAACGCAGCACGTCGTCACTACCGAGGCGTCGACGCTCCCATCCGGACTTTACTTTGTGCGCGTGGATGACGGCGGGCGTACGGTCACGAAGGCAGTAACGGTTACCCACTAAGCGGCAGGAGCACTCGAAGTCTCGACATCCGGGGAATGTAGGCGCGTCTGGATTCGTCTAGGTGGAGTTCGGCCTTGGGCCGGTCCCGTCTATTCTAATAACCACAAGGATCCATGCGTGTCTTTACTTCCCGCGAACTGTGCGGTGCCTGCCTCTTCGGATTGCTGATGTTGGCCGCCGGTACCGCGATCACTGGCTGTTCCTCCAGTGCGCCGATGGCGAGTACCCGCGCCGCGACGCCGCCGCGGATTGACGCCCGGTTGTCAGACTGGGAGAAGCCATCCACGGGTGCAGATGATGATATCGTTGTTCGCGTGATGAACGACGATGAGTACGTCTATGTGTCGATGGCGACGCGTGACGAGGGCATCGTTCCGCAGGTGCTTGCCCGGGGTCTCACGGTCTGGTTCGACCCCGACGGTGGCAAGGAGAAGCGATTCGGTGTCACGTTTCCGCGCGGTATCGTCGCCACGCGTGCTGGTCGGCCTGATGGCGCCGGACGTCCCGATGGCGCGGGATCCGCTCAGGGTGGTCGGGGCGCAGGGCGCGGCGGTCAGGGCGGTGGCCAGGGAGGTCGTCAGGGGGGTGGAATGGACGAGGCGTTTTTGCGGTCTCTCGAGACCGTTCAGTTCATGTACGACGGCGAGCCCGGACAGGTGTACCCCAGCAACAGCGTTCCGGGCGTTGAACTCGCGGCGGATGTCTACCTGAACGAGCTGACGATTGAGATGAAGATCCCACTCGCTGTCACGAGCGAGCACCAGATTGCGGTTGGTAGCCTGCCCGGCGCCACGGTGGGTGTCGGATTGGTCACGCCTGACTTCGAGGCCTCGGCAGCCGGTGCCGGCTCAGCAGGAGGTGGTCCCGGCGGCATGGGCGGCGGCGGTGGCCGTGGCGGACGCGGTGGTGGACGGGGCGGCGGGGCCGGGATGGCAGCAGGCGGCCAGGGCGGCGGCCTTGCGATGAAGCCGCTCAAACACTGGATCGTGGTCGAGCTGGCGGGTTAGGAGCTCTTAGCTGTCGCGGGTCGCGCTGGTCACGTCGGATACGCGTCCGCACAGCACACGCAGATTGGATTTGGCGGTGCCCAAACGCACAGGGACACTGGAAATCATTGAGCGGGAAACGGGACTCGAACCCGCGACCCTCAGCTTGGGAAGCTGATGCTCTACCAACTGAGCTATTCCCGCTATTAGCCTGTCCTCTGGCCTGATCTAGGCCCTGAGATGCAATTTACCCCGCCTGATCGAATTCGCTACGCCAGATTGCGCCGGCGACAGGGCCGTCTGGCAAGTCGGATCGTGGATCTCTCCGCCACAAAACACAAAAACTCCATGGAAGATGACGGCAGCGTTCGTATCTTCGTTGTTCTGCCGAGATTTTCCGGATCAGCGGGCCAACCGCTGGATCCCAAATTGACGGATCGATGAAACGTACTTACCAGCCCAGTCGCCGAAAACGAGCCAACAAGCACGGCTTTCGAGCCCGCATGGCCTCCAAGAACGGCCGAAAAGTGCTCGCACGCCGGCGCCGCAAGGGCCGCAAGAACCTGACGGTCGCAGACACGCGCTCCGGCAAGTAGTCGTGGAGCGGCTACCCCGGTCAGCGCGGCTGAAACGGCGACGCTTGATCAAGCCGCTCTTTGACCGAAGCCGGACTGATGTTCAGTCCGCCTCTGCGGGGTCTATCCGTGTGCTGTATCGGTTGGCTCCGCGTGTTGAAACCGGCCTCGACGTGCGCGTCCAGGTCGGTTTTGCTGTTCCAAAGCGCGTGCGCAAAGCCAGCGAGCGCAACCGAATCAAGCGCCAGATGCGCGCGGGCTTTCAATCTGAAGCCGACCGGTTCCTTGGCGCTCCCGTCCCAAACGCTTCGACTCTGACCATGATGGCGATATTCCGCGGCGAAGGCTTTGTGCCAAATATCGCGGTGGATACGAAACGCGCGGTGTCCAGGGTCGTAGCAGGCCTGTCTGCCCACGAATCGGCCGGGCTTTCTGATTGATCAAACGGAATCGTTAGCCGACTCCCCGACCTTCCGCTCAACCTCTCTGTTCTTTGGACCGCAACGTAATAACCGCGACGATCCTTATCGGCCTCATCATGATGGTGTGGCTGATGTGGCTCGCGCCTGAGCAAACGCGACCCGGCGCACCCGTCCCGGATCCCCAGGAACAGGTTGTGCAGCCGCTGCCGGAAGCGGAAGACGGTGCGCGCACCTCGGTTTCGCCGACGGTTCCTCGCGCGACAGGCGACACGCTTTTCGCCGCCGCAGAGCGCGGCTTCGAAGAGCTCATCACCGTCGAGAACGATCTCTACACCGCAGTGCTCTCCACAAAGGGCGCCACGATCCGATCGTTCGAACTGAAAGACTACAAGAAGTTCGACGGAGAAACGCCCGTACAGCTCGTCGACACGTCCGGCGTGGGCGCGCTCGCGCTTGCCTTTACATCGCAGAACAGCCACGCGGTTGATACGCGTACGTTGTACTTCGACGTTGAAACCGAGGAGCGGCATCTGGTTGTCGATGACCAGAATGTAACCGTCTCGTTTGCCACGTACGTTGGTGATGGTCGGCTGCTGCAGACCTACACGTTTCAGCCGAACTCGTACGAGATCGTACTGACCGTTGACCAGCAGAATCCGGAGTCGTACGCCACGCGGGACGGCTACGCGCTGATCTGGGACGGCGCCCTCCAGTATTCGGAGGACAATCCGAAGATGGAGGCGCAGAACTCCGGTGCGTTTGTCCACGCGGGAGGCGACACGCAAAGCATCACGCTTCTGCGGAAAGAAGACAACGACGTTTCCATCAATGGAAAGGTCGACTGGGTCTCGATCAAGAATCAGTACTTCGCGGCGGTTGTCATTCCGACGCAGGAGACGCGCGGCGCTGAGTTGTTCGGTGCCCGAGCCGGCGAACCCGGCGACCCCGACTTCCAGCAGCACTTCGAAGCCGTCCTCGAAATGAGGCCGCAGGAAACCGAGGCACACACCTTCCGGATGTACCTCGGCCCCATGGAGTACCAGCGGCTCGCCGCGTACAGACTGAACCTGTACGACATGGTTGACTACGGGTGGAACTGGATGGAGTGGATGGTTCGCCCGCTCGCAAAGTTCGTCTTCATCCCGTTGTTCGGGTTCCTGCACAGCTTCATCCCGAGTTACGGCATCGTCATCATCATTCTCGCGCTCATCATCAAGCTGGTGACGTATCCGCTGACGAAGAAGTCCTTCCGCAGCATGGCCAAGATGCGCGATCTGCAGCCGCAGATGGAGGCGATCAAGGAGAAGCACGCCGACAATCCGCAGAAGCAGCAGGAGGCGATGATGAAGATGTACAAGGAGACGGGGGCGAATCCGCTGGGCGGATGTATGCCGATGCTCCTTCAGTACCCGATCATCATTGCGCTGTGGCGGTTCCTGCCGCAGTCGATAGAGATCCGCCAGCAGGGCTTCCTTTGGGCCAGTGACCTTTCAGCCCCTGACAAGATTCTGCAGCTGCCTTTCGAGATTCCGTTCTACGGGGATTTTGTTGCCGGATTTACGCTGCTCATGGGGCTCTCGATGATCGTCCAGATGCGGATTCAGAGCGCCGGCACGCCGTCGAATCCGCAGATGAAGATGATCACGTACATGATGCCCGTGATGATCTTCGCAATCTTCAACCGGTTCGCCGCCGGCCTCAGCCTGTACTACCTCTGCTACAACGTGATCACGGCGGTACAGCAGAAGTGGATCAACCACACGCTGGAGAAAGAGAAAGAGGCAAACGAAGACAGCAACGGACTCGCTGAGCACGCCGGTAAGATTGCACGTGACACGGCGGCCGCCAAAGGCAAGAACCGCGGTAACGGCAAGGCCCGTTCGACGAAATCCGGCAAAGGCCAGAAGAAGGTCAACCGATAGCAGCGAGTGGCGACTCGCCAGCGGCCATGGCCGAATCAAATGACCAGACGACGCCTGACTCCGCCCCTGTCGACACTGACACGATAGCGGCGATCGCAACCGCGCGCGGGCAGTCAGCGCTGGCGGTGGTGCGGATATCCGG
>JAUIJQ010000067.1 GCA_030431165.1 Rhodothermia bacterium
GGATTGCGGACGAGCCAGCGGCAATGGCGTCTGCTCATCGGGCAACCAGGGTTGCGCGGTGGGTTGTATATCCATCATGCCGGGGGGCATGACGAGGTCGTGTTTGTGCGTCGGCATCGACCAGCCGTCGACAGCGTCCATACCGCTGTCGCCGTCATCGTTCCCGTCTCCGTGGTCGTGGTGTTCGGGCTGTTGGTTCGCACGTCGACTGTATGCCGCCAGCGGCGACGCAAACGCGATGTCGTGTGCCTGAAGCCTGCTGCTGGGCGAGGCGCCGCGGAGTACAAGTGGTCCGCTGCGTTCCGTCGATGCCTCGTCGTCTTCCAGTGAGATGAGCACGCGGAACTTGGTAAGCGCGACCGATCCCAGTGGCGTTGTGCCATTGCGGATGATCCCAAGCCGTCGCACCGGCGCCAGGAATTCGTCAACCAGCCACGCAACGTATGCGCCCCGTTTGTGTGGCGGCAAACCCACGACCGCGGCCTCGAGGTCATATCGCGGCGTGCCGTCTCGCGCAACCGCGATTCCGAAAGGTGATGGGGCGTGGGACATGAGGATGCGTCCCGAAGATCCGACGAAGGCCGGCGTCGCTTCCAGTGGAATACATCTGAGGTCGCTCCCTTCGGCGGTCAGCGCATCGCAGGAGGTCGGCGAAGGAGAATCTGATTCGACTTGAGCGACTGACGCGGGTGCGAGAAAGAACATCGCGACAACGGCAACCACCCCGCGGAGTGCGTGCAGGCGTCGCTGTTGAACCAGTGACAACAGTCCCCGAGGAGGTCTACGTCGAAAGGATTGATAGCTGTCCATGAATTGCTGCTGTCGCTGGCCCGTGGGGCAAGGTAAGCAGCATGGACGTTCCGGAGCGCCGGTTGGCGCGGCGCACGCGCTCGCCGGGTGTCAGGCAGTGTATCCGGCAGTGTGTCCGGCAGTGTATCCGGCAGTGTGTCCGGCAGTGTGTCAGGCAGTGTGTCAGGCAGAGTATCCTGCGGTGGCTCCGGCAGTGTGTCCGGCAGTGTGTCCAGCAGTGTGTCCAGTGGTCGCTCCGCCGGTAGCGCGTCGTCGACGTGACGGTACGGCATCGATGGCTTTTTCGAGTTGCGTCATGAAGACGTCCGGAGCGGAGTCAACCCAGTCCCGGAATTGCAGCGACGAGAACTGGTACGAGCGTGCAAAGCGTTGCAGCTTGACGAGGTCGAAGGTGCGTGACCGAACGCCGGCGCCAAGAAGCGCCGCGTCAAGTGCGTTGCATCGTTGCTCAAGATGCGTTGGGACCATCATGAGTGGCTTGCCCATGTACATGGCTTCGCACGTTGATTCAAAGCCCGCGGTTGTTGCAACGCCCGCGGAACGAGCCATACGCTCAATGAACGCGGTCTGGCTCAGCGGGTGCACCGTGAGCGTGCGGCTGAGTTGTCTGGTTTGCGCCGGTTGGCCCGGCCCATCCGGCAAATTGCAGAAACAGTCGATTGCCAGGTCGGGGCGCCGTCGGCTTACCGCAATCACCTCTTCGAGCAGTTCGGGGCGCCACAGGTAGACCAGGTATCTGCCGTCGTTACCCGACGCATCCGACTCGAGCACCGCGTCGCGGAGCAGCGGCGGCACAACGCGAACGCGTTCTTTCGGATTATCGGCAGCGGGATACAATGACAGCGCGAGGCGGTCAGTGGCTCCGTATGATGCGAAGCGGGTAAACAGTGTCATCGCGTTGCGTTCTATCCGCGCGCTGGCGGGGAACGGATAGCGCGGATGCAGAAACATGTGCTGGTGCGCAATGGCGACGTGCGGCGCGCGGAAAGATCCTCGTCCGCGTCGCAGGTACGCAAGCCCGACCAGCGGCTCGTAGAAGTTGACCACGACATCGGGCGCGTATCGTTCGATCGCATTTTCGATGAGCCGAACGCCAAGCCTGAACGTTGGTGCGAGGCGCCCCGTGTGCCTGAGGGTGTCGAACCAGTCGATGCCGCGCCCCTCGGGTCCAATTCGGAAAGAGGGACTGTCAAAGCGCGAGATTTTGGAGTGCCCGAAGCTTTCGATCACAAAAGGCGGCAGTGGTGACTCGGCATCGCCGCCGATCAAGACGGCCGGGACAGTACCTCCTGACCGCGTGAGCATCCGATGCAATGCAATGGCCTGGGTGAGATGGCCGCGGCCCTCTCCCTGTACAACGAATAGCGCTCTCATAGACCAAACCGCGGCAGGGCCGGGACAATTTTCTTGATGAACAACCCCGGACCAACCAGTGCACCCCGCGCGCCTTCGGATACCACCGACGCGACGCTGTCCTGGGTTGTCTGCTTCTGCCAGGGGATGATTTTCAGCTTGCCGACGTGATCCTCGACGATGGCCGTGCAGCTCTCCACCCAGTCCCCGGTGTTGCAGTAGAGGGTTCCGTCGATGTAGCGCATCTCCGGATGGTGGATGTGCCCACAGATGACGCCGTCGGCGTCCACATCAGCGGCGGCACGTGCAACCGCTGATTCAAAGTCAGCGATGTACTGCACCGCGCGCTTCGCTTTCTGCTTGAGGAATGCCGAGAGCGACCAGTACGGAAGTCCAAGATGTCGTCTTGCGCCGTTGAACCACCGGTTCAGTGTCAGTGCGACGCGATATGCCGAGGCACCAAACACCGACAGCCACTTGGCGTGCATCACGATCCCGTCAAACTGGTCACCGTGAACGACGAGCATCCTGCGCCCATCTGCGAGGTGGTGTACGCATTGGGCGGCCAGCTCGATCTGCGCAACCGTTACGCCCACGTACTTGCGTGCAAATTCGTCGTGGTTGCCCGGCACGTAGATGACGCGCGTGCCGTCCTGCGCAATCGAAAGGATCGTGTTCACCACGGCATCGTGGTGCTCGTCCCAATACCACGACCGTTGAAGCGCCCATCCGTCGAAGATGTCTCCGACGAGATACAGGGTGTCGGCGGTGTGGCGGGAGAGGAAATCGAGCAGATAGTCCGTTCGGCTATCTCTCGTACCGAGGTGCAGATCCGAGATCCAGATGCTGCGGTAGTGCATGACTGACGCCCGTCTGTTAGACGGATGACAGTGTACCCGCAGCGTGTTACCCGTGGATTAGCCGCACATTATCCGTGAGTAGCGATGCGCAACGTTCGCTACAGCGCGGTCATTCCCTGGACAAAGGTGATGTCAACCGGGATCCCCGCTTCATTCAGACGGTCCAGATCGGCCTGAAGCTCGGGTCCAACCGTTGCGTAGTCTTCGACAAACGCTTCGGCTGCCTCAAAGTCGCCGTCGCCCTGCAACATGAGGATGCGGGCTGACAGTGAGTCGGTCGCCATCTGCATCCGGTCCATGTCGACGGAGTAGAGTCCGTCGTCTGAGCGCGAGAACGCGCCCATTTCCTTGAAGTAGTTGAACCGGATCATGTTGGCCTTGCCGTGCGCCGACGAGCTACCGAACCGGATCGACCGGAAGATGCTGGCCAGGAACGTCACGTAGTTCTCGCGCACATCGCTATCCATCTCACCCTGCTGGATCAGCGAGGTGGCCATGTACAACCCGAGAATATCCGCTTTGCCTTCTTCGAGGGCGGAGTAGTGTTCGCGCAGTGCCTCACGCACGGTGCCTCGGTCGGTCACCGTCTGTTTGATGCCGAGTCCGTGCGCAACTTCGTGCAGCATCGTGTTTGCGAAGAACGCGTCGAACGAGACGCTTCGGCGCTGGTCAGGCGCAATCAGGACGTCTGCGATAGGCGTGAGGATCTTGTCGAACTTTGCCTGCATCGCGTTCTTGAGCTGCAGCCGCCTCGATCCCTTCGTTGCCTGCACCACCTCGTCGTTGGGCAGGTTGATGGCGATCGTTTTTGATCCGGCGTTTGCGTGCCCGGCGTAGTAGATCGCGTCGTAAGCATTCAGGTCGGAATCTGTGCCCGGGCTCTCCTGCTTGTACAGCGAATCAACGGGTAGTCCCTCCTGCAGGGCGGGCAGCAATGCGGCGTATCGTGCAAGCCGCGAACTCCACTCCGCGTCTTTGATCAATACGTACGCTTCAGCCGCGGCCTTGTAGCCAAACAATTCGTCCTCGTAGACCTCAATCGGGCCGACGACGAAGTCGATGGCATTCGTCTTCATGTCCATCCACGCTTCGTCGCTTTCGCGGTACTCGCCCGTTTCCAGTGCGTCGGCGCGAAGACTGAGGTACCGGGCAAAGCCTTCGTCCTGTGCGAGGCGTGCGGCCTGGCGTAGGAGTCCGGCGGCCCTGCCGATCTCGTCGGGGTAAGCATCGTGATACGGTACGGCGATGAGCTTACCTGACTCGTCGCGCTGCACGAGGGTATAGAGGCTCCGAAGGGCCGGGTTGGATCGCGCGGCCCGCTCAAATTCCTCGCGTGTCATGTCGGTCGGATAGAACTGGGCGCCCGCGGGTTTGGGGCCTACGCCGGCGATAAACGGCTGGTTGCCGTCAAGTCGGTCCCACGGACCGTAATTAATCTCTGCGAAGTCCCGCAAGCCGTCGTCATCGATTGACTGCAGCAGCGATGAGCGGTCGCCGTAAGCCTGCTTCCAAAAGATGGCGTCCATCTCGTCGGCTGCTTCCATCAGGAGCGGGAGCATGGCACGCTGATCGGCAGTGAGATTCAGGACGTCAGCGGTGAGCTTGAAGCTCGTGTACTTGGACAGGAGGTCGCCCGAAGTTGCCTGCATGTTTGATATCGCTCCGGCTTCGCCGTTGTGCTCAGACTGGTCGCAACCGGCAGCAAGGATCGCCAGTGCAACAAATAGTGCTCGTAGCGGATGCTTCATGATGTGCTCCTACTGCTCTATGACCGCACGCCTCTCGGCATCTTCGACGGTCTTTACAAAGCCGCGCACGCCGTGGGTCTGAAGGCTGGCCAGTGCCGACTCAGCTTCCGATGACGACGCGTAGATTCCGAAGTTAACGCGATAGAAATCCGTTTCGCCGACCCGGATTCGGTACAGCCACCCGCCCTCGACGCTTCGTGCGAGTCGGCTCGCGGCTTCTTCATCCGAAAAAGATCCAAGCTGGATTGTGTATTCGAGGGGGCGTGTCCTGCCAGAGCCGGCGTCGCCGCCCGTTCCCGCCTCGGCAGTTCGGTCCCTGTTAGGCCGCGCGGTCTCGTCGAATCGCATGGCTGCTTCCGCATCAGCAGGCAGCGCGCCATTTGTAAGCTCAAGGCGAACACGCGTGCCGCCCCGCGTCATACCAATCTGCCTCGCAGCCGCCAGAGACAAGTCGATGATGCGAGTGGCGATGTACGGACCGCGGTCATTAATACGCACCGTCGCGACCTTCCCCGATTCGAGGTTCGTCACGCGAACCACCGAGCCAAGCGGAAGGGTTCTGTGGGCCCCGGTCAACGCTTCGTGCTGAAAGGTGTCGCCGCTTGCGGTACGCCGACCCTGGTGCTCGGGCGCGTAGACGTACGCCCATCCTTCCTGCAGTACGCCCTGCGGCGCCATGATGCCCGCGCCCTGGGCATACGCCTCGCCGACCCCCGCACCGAGGCCCGAAAACGCGGAGGCGATGAAAACCAGCACCACCAACACCACCAATCGGTTTACCCGCGGCAACACGCCGGTCATTCCCGTTGGGTCCGTCACGTTGGTCCTGCAGGAAACGCGGGCTGCTATGTTCGGCAATGCACGCATTGGCGACTACCGCTTCGTTCGCGGCAACGATTCGTCCGTCAGGATCACAAAGTCTCCAAGTCCGGCGAATTCGTCTGCGTCAAAGTCATTGATGTCAGCGTGCGGACTGATCGCGACGATCACGCGCCGCGTACCCGGTCGGTATCGCTCGAGGTGCTCGGGAATGCCGGTCCCGGTTTCAACGTGAAATGACCCCGCAAAGTGTACAACGAGTGTGCTGGGTGTTCGCATCAGCGCCTCGGCTATCGAGTAGGCCATCGACGCATCCCAGAGAGATTGTGATTGCAGCGCATTGGCCATGGCGTCGGAAGTACCGTGCGCCGGCGGTGCGGCTGGAGCGGCTGTGGTGTCATCTGCGGCACGCTGGTCGCCGCCCTCGTCGTCCGCCTTATCCGGGTTCGCGCCGTCACCCTGACCGGGTTCGGCACTCGCTGAGTCGGATGCTGCCCGCATCGCAGCCATCGACGCCATCATGAGCTGGTTCCACTGTTCCTTGTACGCAACCGATGGTCCTGCGTATGGGAGTGGCGGCAGTAGTGCCTTCGCTGACTCGGGCAGGTCACTGAGCGATTCGGGACCGTACCGGGTTACGCGGTTGACGTATCGACGAGGAGCATTCGCCGCGATTACTGGCAAACCGTGTTCACGCGCAAACTCGACGGACGGACGGTAATCGGTCTCGTAATTCCCCCACGGGCGCACGCTGCGCAAGAAGTGGCTTTCACTGATGTAGTCGTTCAGGTACTCATCGACGATGTACTGAACGTCGGATTCAAACATTTCGAGCGAGAGCGCCACCGGTCGCGTGCCGCCGACGGCGTCGGCCAGCCCGGAGAAGATCGCATACTCAAGCGCATGTGCAATCGGGTCGTCGTGTGACTCACCGATGAGTACCGCGTCTGCGCCGCTCGAATGGCTGATGATGTCAGCGAATGTCGCCGCGGTCCCATCAGAACGGTACACGCGATAGTGCACACCCTCCACTGTATCGGGCATTGCAGAATCGATACCCGATACCGCAACCGGATCAGCGATCTCGATGCCCCACGCAGTGGCATTCCCGGCGGTGGCATCCCCGGCGGTGGAAGCAAATGCGACAACCAACAGGGCGGTCATGGTCAGGCGCCAGGCGTTGCCGGCAGCAGTATCGTTCACGGCGCTCCCTGTCGTGCTCTTTGGCGCGCTCTCTGTGGCGCTCTGTGTGGCGCTCTCTGTCACGTTGTCTGCGATGTCCGTTGCGATATGCATCGAGTGTTGCGTCATAGCCCGAATCGCCGTCAGTCGCTGCGTTTCCGTTTTCCTCGTCCCCGTCCCTGTCGTCGCTTCTTGTCCGAATCCGATGATGATTCTGACTGGCGTTCCCGTGGCTGGTCGGGCGGAGAGTCCGGGCTTTCGTGGAGCTGTTCGTGATAGAGCCTGTCAAGCAGCATGGCGATAAGCTCAGGCTCTTCATCCGCGAGTTGACGGGCCAGGCCGACAAATCGGCTCATGCGCTCGCGTTCGAGGTTGCGCATGGCGCGCAATCGCTCTTCCAGAAGCACCGTGAGTCGCTCGCCGACCCGTTCGGTTACGGCACTTTCAGACGGTAGGTCAGTCTTTTCCATATCAACTGCGTAGCGTTTTGCCATTGCTTGCAATGGGCGCTCGGTATCAATCGTCGCAAGCACCATGACGACGCCGGATTTTCCGGCTCGTGCGGTTCGCCCCGAGCGGTGGATGTAGTACTCGGGATCCTGCGGCACGTCGTACATAAACACGTGTGAGAGGTCGCTGATGTCAATGCCGCGCGCCGCAACGTCAGTTGACACGAGGAACCGCAGGCGTCCGGCACGAAGGTCGCCCATCACAACCTCACGCTGAGCCTGCGACAGATCACCCGACAGGCCGTCTGCGTTGTGTCCGTAGTTCTTCAGGAACTGGGCAACGTAGTCGACTTCTTTTCGCGTGTTTGTGAAGATGATGGCCGACTCGGGGTTCTCCATCTCAATGAGCCTGATCAGGGCTCGGTCTTTGTCCATTGCAGGTACAACGAAGTACCGGTGGTCCATCGTATCCACAGCTTCTTTTCCCGAGCTCAGCGGGACAAAGACGGGATCAGAGAGGAACTGTTGAGCAAGGCTCTGGACGCGTACCGGGATTGTGGCGCTGAACATGCAGGACGATCGCTCTTCGGGCAGGTAGCGTTTGAGCTTCATCATCGCCGGGTAGAAGCCCATCGACAACATTTCGTCTGCTTCGTCGAGGATAAACGTATCGAGTCTGCTGAGCGAAAACGCACGCCGCTCCAGGTGGTCCAGGACGCGTCCCGGGGTGCCGATGACAACCGGGGCACCCGCCGCCAGATCGTCGAGCTGCTTCTGATAACGGACGCCACCATACACCAGGGCTGCGTGATAGCGGTCGTCATCGGGCCGCATGCGGTCGTACTCGGCGTGAATCTGACGCGCGAGCTCGCGCGTTGGTGCGAGTACAAGAACCTGTGTCTCGCGACGCTCCGGGTCAATCCGCTCAAACAGGGGGAGCAGGAACGCGCCGGTCTTGCCGCTACCGGTTTGCGACTGAACCATCACGTCTTCGCCCTCGAGCATCAGAGGGATCGAACGCTGCTGCACGGGAGTCAGGGAGGGCCACCCGACGCGATCGACGGCGTCCCGCACGGCCGGGGAGAGTTCTTCGATCGACACTTCGGCGGCGTCATCGCCGGCGGTCCTGAAATCGGCGAGACCGCGTTCACGACGCTCCGTTTCGATCGCACGCGAAGTCAGGTCAATGACTTCGGTGTAAGAGTGCGCCTTTTCTTTCTGGTTGCTCATTACATGGCTAGTCCACCGTCCACGTGCAGTACGTGTCCGGTAATGTACTTCGCGTCGTCAGACGCGAGAAAAACGACGGCCGCGGCGATATCACCGGGCTCAGCTCCGCGGCCGAGCGGTACCGCCGACAGCATCGCCTCCCTGGCTGCTTCCGGCAGGGCGGCTGTCATGTCTGTCTCCACGTAACCCGGGGCGACGACGTTGACTGTAACGTTACGCGCGCCCAACTCTTTTGCGAGGCTCTTGGAGAATCCGATTATGCCGGCTTTTGACGCGGCGTAGTTTGTCTGGCCCGGGTTTCCCATTACGCCGACCACCGAGGAGAGGTTGACAATCCGACCGTTGCGTTGCCGCATCATGGGCCGGTAAGCGGCTTTGCAGAAATTGAAGACGCTTTTCAGGTTGGTATCAAGCACGGTATCCCAGTCGTCCTCGGATGCCCGCAGCAACAACCCGTCGCGTGTCACGCCGGCGTTGTTCACCAAGATGTCCAACCCCTCCCAAGCCTCGACTACCCCAGCGATCGCTTCATCAGCCGATTTGGGATCAGCCGCATCACCCTGAAAGCAGAGTGCGTTGACGCCGCGTTCAGCAAGCTCGGCCTTTAACGCTTCGGCCTCATCGGTCGAGGAGCGATACGTGAAGGCGACGCTCGCGCCTTCTGCTGCAAAAGCATCAACAATTGCACGCCCGATGCCGCGTGTACCGCCCGTCACGAGTGCGCGTTTTCCAGCCAGTTTACCCATGTCAATCCGTGTTGTCCTGGTCAATCTTTGTCGCGGATCCCCGCGTCTGCGCATTCAGCGTTGCTCGCCGCACGCCGACGCTGGCAACTCGATCCCCCGCTCCCTCATTCCCTGACTCACTCCCGGCGTGTCTCCAGCGCCCTCTCTCCGGCGCGACCCCTCATTCCAGCGTGCGCGGGTTTATCGCGAGCTTAGGCTAATCTGAATCCGCATTTATTTGTTCAACCGTGCCTGCCTGGGCCGTCTCAGTGGCTCGCCCCAGTATGCGCTTGACGAGTCCGCTAAGTACGCTGCCTGACCCGACCTCTACAAACCGCGTAACACCTGCCTCCTGCATTGCACGTACGGATTGGGCCCAGAGTACAGGCGACACAAGCTGCTCCAGCAGCATGGCACGCACAACCTCCGGGTCGGTGACCGCCTCGGCGGTAACATTGAGGTAGACGGGACACGAGGGCTCCTTGATCGCGAGTCCGTGGAGCGCTTCTGACAGGCCCTCGGCCGCATGTGCCATGAGCGGCGAGTGGAAGGCGCCGCCCACAGCCAATGGCACAACCTTGCGCGCTCCCGCGTCAGTTGCCAGTACGCCGGCTGCTTCGATCGCCCGCGTTTCGCCGGATATGACGACCTGACCGGGGGAATTGAAGTTTGCCGGGCGGACGATTCCGTCGGATTCCCGTTCCACGCGGGCGCAGATAGCACTGATGACCTCGTCATCGAGGCCGAGGATTGCCATCATGGTACCCGCCTGGACGCGATTCGCATCAGCCATCAACTCGCCGCGGCGTTGGACCACTCGAAGGCCGTCCTCAAAAGAGAGGGCACCTGCGGCGGCAAGTGCACTGTATTCTCCAAGCGAGTGACCCGCTGTAGAGTCAGGTACCACACCCCGCGATTGCAGGACGGCCCATGCTGCCATGCTGTGTACGTATAGGGCAGGCTGCGTGAAATTCGTCAGA
>JAUIJQ010000604.1 GCA_030431165.1 Rhodothermia bacterium
GTACTGTGGAGACTGACGAACAACGCCGGCATAAATGACCTGAACATAGCCGCGTATCTGGCCGATGTCGGGATCGACCTTGGCTTTCGCGAAACGGACTTCCCGCGGATGTCAAATCCGAACTTCCTCGCGGCGGTGAGCGGCAGCTTGATTCCGCGGGAGCTATTCGTTCCACAGATTCAGACTGAGGTCACGGGAAAGCTGGAGCAAGCGGCCATGCAGGACCAAGTCTTCCAGGTGGGCAACACGGTATCTTTCGGAGCGGAGCTGAGCGTTCCGATGACAAGCGACGCACTGCCACAGCCCGGCGATGTCGCTGCGGCTTTCTCGTGGCGGCTGGAGGAGGCGCCGGATGCGAGTTCGGCATCGCTGGACAACACAACGGGCGGCACCACGTCGATCGAACTGGATGTACGCGGCATATACGAGGTTACCCTGCGAGCCGATATCGCGGATTCGCTTACGGGAGTTCCAGATGACGGATCCGAAGGCACGTTCAGGCGGGAGAACACGCTCCGGTTTGTCGCGGCGGATTCTCTGGTCGAGACCTTCGAATCGGGTGTGCTCGAACCCGAAGGCCCGTTCCTCTGGCGTACCGGCGACGGACTTGGGGCGCCGTGGTTCGTTACGAACGACCTGTCACACACAGGAGCCTTCTCGGTGAGATCAGGGGAGATCCCGGACAATGCCTCGTCCACACTGCAGGCGCGTTTTGATCAGGTTGGCCCGGGGTCGCTGTCGTTTTCGTTTCGGTTGCTCACGCACTTCAGTGACTCGCTTATCTTCGCCGTAGACGATGTCGTGTATGGTCGGTGGAACGGCGCTGATCCGTGGACCGAGGTTGTCGTGGATCTCGAGGCCGGCCTGCACACTGCGTCATGGACATACAAGAAAGATGACGCTGACACGTTTGGCGCTGACCGCGTTTGGATTGACGACGTGTTCTTCCCGACGAGTGCACTGTTCACGGGCATCGAAGACGCGGATGACAACAGCGACGTCGTTGATCCAGATACTGATGACGGTGAAGATCCTGACGCGTCGGGCTCGCTGAAACTCTCGCGCAATTATCCGAACCCGTTCGCGGAAGAGACAACAATCAGCTTCGAGATACCGCGGCCGACGGAGGTTGAGCTCGCCGTGTTTGACGCCTTGGGCCGCGAGGTTGCCGTGCTTGCCTCCGGCGTTCATGCAGGTGGTGCTCACCGTGTCACATTCAACGCAGCGTCATTGGCAAACGGCGTGTACCACTATCAACTCCGCGTTGGAAACGACGTGCTACGTCGGACGATGGTGCTGTTGCGCTGAGATCGTGTCCGTATACTGTTGAGATGCGCCTCTCAACAATCAATCCGCCCTTTTTCGCGCTTCTCTGTCTCAGTGTCGTTGCGCTTCCGGCGATGGCCCAGGAAGCTCCGCCCGAAGTGCCCGGTAGACTTGCACTCTTCCTCGACTGCGGCTTCTGCGACAATACGTTTATCCGCGAAGAGATCGTCTACGTTGACCACGTGCGTGATCGCGAAGTCGCTCACGTTCACGTCCTCGCTACGCGGGAAGAAACAGGTTCAGGCGGCGAAGCGCAGCGATTCGACTTCATCGGCCTCGGCCCGTTCGACGGCATCACCTTCTCGACCGTGTTTACAATAAACGTCGACGCAACCGCCGGCGAATCGACGTCGCATTGGCGGTGGTACGTCGCCTCGCTTGTCTTCTTTGTGCTTGCACTGCTCAGCAAGACGGCGACGGCTGTGCTTCCGATCGCCTTGCTGCTGATGATCTGGCGATGTCGCGGAAGACTGTCGCTTCGTCAGGCAGCCGCGCTCAGCCCCTACATCGTTCTGGGCGCCGCGTTCAGCCTGATGACCATGCACTTTGAGCGCAACTTCGGCGGG
>JAUIJQ010000068.1 GCA_030431165.1 Rhodothermia bacterium
GAATAACAGCCCCGGCGAGAAGGTGTCGACAGCGTCGTTGATTGTAACCGCCTCTGTGAGGTTGTCGCCCAGCGGGGCGCCAACGACGAGCGCGTGCGAGGGAGACCATCCGCCCTGACCACTCGCGTTTGATGCGGCAATCCGCCAGTAAAAAGTACCGCGCGGTCCCAGGTCGTCGAGTTGAAGCGAGTCGGCCGACACGCTCGAGTACGTTTGTACAACAGCCGCGAAGAGAGAGTCACTTGCCACCTCGACCGCAAAAGAGCTTGACGGCGCAACCGGGACCCAGGACAGAAGCGGGCGGGCGGCTTGCCCGGGGATTCCAGACGGCCCCGACGTAACAACCGGTGGCGGAGGAGGGCCCACGGCAAGTGAGTCGACGCGGACGACCGGCGAACCAGCCGCATGGGCAAACCTGAACGGGGTGGACAGAGTGACCGACGTTGAGTCGCCATCCACGATCTGGATGAGTTCTTCGTTCGGGGACCCACCGTTGGCCAGAAGAACGTGGCCGACGTCGAACGGGGCAAGCGCTGAATCAGCACGTGACGCTTTTGCTCGGGCGACGATCGTGGTGCCGTTTTTGGCTGGGGCCACGCCAGCGGCAACCCCTCCGCCAGAGAATCCGAACGAGGTGTCTCCCGCGTTGATCGGGCCGATCGTAGACGCGATGGCGGTAGTCTGCCTCAGGAAGCTGCCTGCGTCGTAGAACTCGTCGATTAGTGTCGACACGTCAACGGTCTGCTGCGCGTTCTGGAAGTTGAAATACATCGCGTGCGTGTAGCTCCCGTCCTGTTTACGAAAGGACACTTCCCACAACTTCAGCGTCGGATTCGGCAGCGCGCCCGTAACGTTGTACTGGTCGTTCATCTGATGAACCGAGGCAAAGATCGCGTCAACAAACTCGCTCTTATATCCGATGAACGGCGGCCCGAATGATTCGATAACAATTTCAGCCGTCCCGTCGCCGGAGACCTCGAAGTTGTTCAGGAACCAATACAGGTTGACCATGTCGGCAACGCGTTTCATCACGTCGATCAGGACGAGCTTGTCACCGATGTCGGTACCCTTCGCTTTGTCGAACTTCTCAATGGCTTTGCCGCAACCATACTCAATCGCGGCCTCAACGGCTCGCACGAAGTAGTCGTTTACCTCGACTTTCTTTACACCAACGACTTTCCGGAACCCACCTTTGCACAGGTTACCGACATTTGCGAGATCAAACGTTCGCTGAGTCGCAACGGACAGCGAGAGTACGCCCATTTCGAAGGCGCCTGTTTCCACCGTCTCGTTGATGAAATCGATAGGTGTCGGCACCAGGAACAACTCGGCATTGCGGCGTCCTGTCTCATCGTTCTGCGTAGTCGCGACAGCTTCAAGCGAAGCCAGCTTTCGCTGGATGACGCCCGGCAGCCAGAAAACGCCGGCAGTTTTTCCTTCGGCGTCCGTTGGTTCAAGTGTGAGTGGCTTCCCGCAGGTCGGCCCGCTGAGGTCCGGCGTGCAGAAATAACCGCCACCCTGTTCCGGTGTCACAACCACGTTTGCGGCGGCAATTGTTGGTGCATCGAGTTCTACCGTTGCGCCCTCCACGGGTTGGCCTTCAGCGTCGCGCACCTCAACGAGCACATCGATGCAGCCCGAAATACATCGGATACCCACGCCAAGGCGCGGGACGCGATGTTCGACCGTCCAGTTTCGGAGCGTACTGCTCGCGCGACGCTTCAGCCCTGTATACGCTTCGGTGGCGCCGCCGTCAAGGTGGTCGACGTTGGCAAAATCGACGGTCACGGTCAGTTCGCCCGGCGGGTAGATCGTGATATCATCGTCGCAGCGCCCCGCGAGGCAGCCGCCGTCGATCGAAAGATCCTTGTACGAACCGCTGACCTCCGATGCGACCATCGAAATCACTGACTCGATGTTTTCAGTAGTCAGGTCGTTCTTGGTCCAGACAGCTGACTTGTCGATTCTCAGTCGATAAGAGACCACGACCTGTTGACCTGGCGCAATGTCACCAGGAGACGCAGGTGTCGGGCCGGATGCCAGACTCAGGACGGGCGGCGTACGGTTTTCAAGTGGCGCCAGCGGTCCGTAGTCCGTGTCGTGGATTTGCGGACGTCCACGCAACGCCACGTTGGTGACCGGAGCCGTTCCGTTGTTCTTTACTACAACGTCGACGCCAATCTCGTCGCCAGGTGACGCGCCCTCGCCGAGGATTACCAACTGCGTTGACAGAACCGGCAGGACGGAGAAATCCGACGGGCACCCGTCGTCGCCGCACTTGTTAATTACCGTCACCGGATTCGAATCGGCGTCCACGGCGGTAGGCAGCAGGTGCGGAAGGGGATCGATTTCGACGCGAGTAGCAATGCGCAAACCGGCAACGCGATAGAAGGCCGCCTTTTGGACTTTGAATCGTGCTTCAACAGTTTGCGTTTCGCCGCTTCCGATCGTGCCGAGGTTCTGTTCCGGATCCCCCTGAACGATCAGTTGAGCGTTTGTAACTACACCGAATTGAGGGCGCGATTCGATCCCGCCGGGCCAGGTGTGTGTAAAGGCCAGTCGCTTTGGCACAATGACATCGTTGGCATCGCCGGATCCGGCATTCTTCACAGTAAAGGTGACAGGGACCTCGTCGCCTTCGGTGTAATCGCCAGCTGCAACCGCATAAGACCACTCGAGGAGCGCGCCCGACACAAGCACTCGCTGGCTGTAGTCGTCGGTCTCACCGTCGTTATCTGTGACCGTCAACGTAACGGTGTATTCGCCGGGCTGCGGGTACGCGTAGTCGACGATGGCACCGGAGCCCATCACGCCGTTTCCGAAGTCCCAGCTATACGAAGACACGGGGACCTTGGCGCCGTCCTCAACTTCGTGCGACAGGTCGCTGGCGAAGCTGCCGTCGAAGTGGATCGTGAGCCCACTGGTAGGCGTCCATTCGAAGATGGCCAGGGGTGTACCGTTCGGGATGGCGAACTTTGCATACCAGTTTCCAAACGACGCCTTGATTCCGGAATGAAACGAGGCGAAGCGACCACATTCCGGGTTATATGCCGCGGGAGACTGTGACCCTGTCGACGATTGGAAGACGGCACGCTGACTTGTCTCGTCAAAATTGATCTTGTACTGCGGGAGAGACTGTCCGTAGTAGTTCCCCTGCGCCTGCTGCAGGAATCGGGAGTCTTCCGGATTGTCGCTGACCAATGTATAGCCAACGCCTTCCGGCGCCACATCCGGAAATGTCGCCCAGTTGATGGAGCCACAGTTGAAATAGACATCGGTGAAGGCAAAATTTGAAAGCCTGTGGGTCACCTTCACCGAGTCAACCTGGGCACTGGCGGTGTTCGGGAAGAACAGCGCCACCGCGAGTAGGGCGGTACATGCGGCTGCAGCACCAGATGGTGCGAGGTCGCGTCGGCATTCCAATCTGAAGGGGGACATACGCTTCAATAAAGTGGTCAGTCCAGGGGCGAGGGGGCGAAGGGCGTACATTGTGTCGGTCGATTGTGGTCTATAACCGAGAAAAGCGCGCACTTCGGATCACCAGCAGGGCACGGCGACCCCCTCGTTGTATTGGGTTTGATCGTCGTGTCGACGCTGCCGTATCGTGGTGTAGCTGACAGACGCGAACCGGACCAGTCAATCGCCAACAAAACCACCATCAAGAATTTCGGCGGGAACGTAGAATTCCAGCCGCGGCATCGGTACCAGCCGACTTCGGAGACTGCCGTCCTGAATATTCTCGCAAAGCACCGCGGCGAACAGATACGGGTGCTCGGAGCCGGTCACTCGTGGACCCCGCTTATTGCAACCGACGACGTCCTGGTCGATATGCGGCACTTCGACCACGTAGAGGTCGTCGAATCAGTCCACGCTGGTGACGCTGATGGTCCATCGGGCGGTCCCGTTGTTCGCGTAGGCGCCGGGTGCCGTATCAAAGATCTCCTGAGGGCGCTTGATCAGCATGGGTTGACGCTTCCGTCGATCGGACTCATCACGGAGCAGAGCATCGCCGGCGCCGCTGTAACCGGCACACACGGATCGGGACGGCACTGTCTGTCGCAGTATGTCGTGGCAGCACGCATCGCGTGCTATGACGAACGCGGAGGCGAGCTGACGCCACGGATCGTCGAGGTGTCATCCGGCGACGAGCTGCGCGCCGTTCGTTGCTCACTTGGTCGCCTCGGCGTTATCACCGAGCTGACCATCCAATGTGTACCACGCTACTACGTAGAGGAACGGGTAGTCTGGGGCGACACGTTCGAGGAGATGCGTTCGGCAGAGCGCGATTGGCCGCTGCAGCAGTTCTTCCTGATTCCGCACGCCTGGCGCTACATCGCGCAGCGACGTCGAGTCGCCGAAGACAACACAAGGCGCGGGTTTGCCGCCGCGTACCATGTTTACTTCATCGTGGCTATCGACGTTTGCCTGCACGTGCTCATCAAGCTATTCAAGCGAAGCGCCGGATTTGTTCGTCTGTTGTACCGTCAGATCTTTCCGCGCTTTGTCATTACCGGATGGGGCACAACCGATCGAAGTGATCGGCAGCTCACGATGAAGCATCACTGGTTTCGCCACTTCGAGCTGGAGCTGTTTGTGCAGGCCGGTGACGCAGCCAAGTGCTCCGAGTTAGTGACCGATATGCTGATGTTTGCAGATGACCGCGCGCACGAACCATCAGAGAGCACGAGAGACGCCATCGAATCGGCAGATCTGAGTGACGCGTTCGCGGGTATCGGCAGTACGTATTCGCACCACTATCCGATCTGCATCAGGCGCGTTTTGGCAGACGACACGCTGATCGCGATGACATCGCGCGCGGCGGGGGCGGCAGAGGGGACGACGGACTGGTACGCATTCAGCTTCATCACCTACCGCCAGCCGACCGACGACTTCGAAGCGACTATCGGATTACTTGCACGCGTCGCCGCGTATCAGTTTGGCGCGCGGATGCATTGGGGTAAGTGGAGTCCGTTAAGTCACGAAGTGGCGGCAGCCACATATCCCGAGATGCAGACGTTTGAGGCAATCTGCCGGCGGCTTGATCCCGAGGGTTCGTTCAGTGGTCTTGCGCGCGTTGCCCGCTCCTAGTCGCAGGCCGGAGTTGGTCCGGCGTCATGTTTGCGCGAACTACCGCCGCGCAGCCGCTTCCATATAGTCCAGCGCCAGGTTCAGGTAGGTCTTGACGCCAAGCTTCATGCCGGCCTCGTCGATGTAGAAGTCCGGCGTGTGGTGAGATACCGATACGTCTTCAGGCACATCGAGCGGCTTGCCGCCGATGAAGACGAAGAGACCTGGTGCCTCGCGGGCAAAGTACGAGAAGTCTTCAGCGCCGGTGATCGCGTCGATGACGACCACATTGTCGTCACCACCCGCTGTGCGCTGCAGCGTGGGCAGCATCTGATTCGTGAGGTATGGGTCGTTGTACGTCACCGGGTAGTACACCGAGTACGGCAACTCCACCTTGGCGGACGCGCCGTTTGATGCCGCGGTGTGACTGACAATACCACGGAACCGCTGGTGCAATTGATCGCGCATTCCCGGGTCGAACGTCCGGATAGTACCAAGCATCTCCACGGTTTCCGGAATGATGTTCGATCGCACACCGCCGTGGATGGATCCGACTGTCACAACGGCCGGATCTTTGGTGAGCTCGAGATTGCGACTCACGATCGTCTGCAGATTATTGATGATCTGCGACGCCGTCACAATCGGGTCGATGCCATGCCACGGCGTTGAACCGTGCGCCTGTTTGCCGGTGAGGGTAATCCGGAAGTCGTCAACGGCCGCCATGATGCTCTCGGGACGGTAGGTGATCTTGCCCACATAGGTATTCGCGTGGATGTGCAATCCAAAAACAGCGTCAACATCCGTCATCACGCCTTCTTTTGTCATGAGTTCAGCGCCACCTTCTTCTCCGGGCGGCGGACCCTCCTCGGCCGGCTGGAAAAGAAACTTGACGGTTCCGTGCAACTCGTCGCGCATCCCCGCAAGGATCTCTGCCGCACCCATGAGCATCGCGACGTGTGTGTCGTGTCCGCATGCGTGCATCACCGGTACGGTTTCGCCGCGGTACTCGGATGTGACCGTTGACTTGAATGGCAGGTCGACACGCTCCTGAACGGGGAGGGCATCCATGTCAGCGCGTAGGGCAACGACGGGTCCGGCGTGCGCGCCTTTGAGCAGACCAACGACGCCGGTGTGCGCCACGCCGGTTTCGACTTCGATGCCCAGCGACTCGAGGTGTTCAGCGACCATCTTCGCTGTATTGAACTCGCGGTTGGAGAGTTCCGGATTCTCGTGCAGGTGACGGCGCCATTCGATGACGCGGGGTTCGATCGCGTCAGCGAGGGCGGATATTCTGGCGGTGGCGGTGGCTGCGGGATTGGCGGCGTTGTTCGAGTTTTGCGCCGCGGCGGTGCGCGTCAGGTTCATACCCGGCACCGCGGCGGTTACGACGAAGAGGAGGGCAGGAAGTGCGCACCGGAACGATCTGAGCGTGGTGTAGCCGTCGATGAGGTTGGGCATAGCGGAGTGCATAGGTCGACAGGGGACGGTCTCGTTTCTACGGGAGTCTTGGCGAGCGAACCGCAAGCAATGTAGCGAATCGGAACGCTGGTACCATGGGCCACGATTTGGGACGGAAATCCGGCCGATTCGTGCGTACTCTTATGTCACGCAGTACTCGCCGGGCAGTGTTGGTGAGTAGATCCCCATTGCTCATCCGACATCAGACATCCTCATGACGCGCTTTCTTCTTGCAGCTGTTGCTAGTCTCTTCAGCTTCTCCGGCGCCGGCTCATTTGTTCAGTCAGCCAGTGCACAACTATCCGGCATGTACACCATCGATGCGTCGCTGCCGACGGCCGGATCGAATTTCGCATCCTTTACCGATGCAGCTTCTGCGCTCAATATGTCCGGTGTATCCGGGCCGGTAGTCATCGAGGTTGCGGATGGTACCTACACCGAGCAGTTCGCGATCAATCTTGGATACGATGGTACAGACGGCATCGGAGCCAATGCGCCGAATCCCACGAACACGATTGTGTTTCGCCCGCAGACGGGCGCAAGTCCAGTTGTCCAGTTTGACCCCACGTCAACGGCGAACCACGTAGTCAAGCTCGACGGTGCGGCCTTCCTTACGTTTGAAGGCATGACGTTCAAAGCGGATACCGACGGCAACGAAGGTGTATACGGCCGCGTGTTTCGCCTGGCGGATTTCTGTCTGGAGGTCAAGATTCTCGACAACACGATCGTCGGGTTGAGTTCCGTATCAACAAATGGCGAGAACCTTGCCCCGATTTATCAAACGCCCGACGGTGAGTCGATCTCGCTCGAGATCTCGGGAAATACCATTGTTCATGGCTACTACGGCGTCTACGCCAATACGTCCAGCGTCTCGACCTCGACGGTAATCGAGAACAACTTCTTCGACTCTCCGACGGTAATGGTGGTGAACATGGTGAACCACGATGACATTCGCTTCGTCGGAAATGTTGCTACCGGGTCGGCCGTAACAACACTACAGGCATTGGACGACGCGCTCATTGAGGGTAACACGTTACCCGGGTGGTTGAATACCGGCGGTTCTCGTGTTGTGATAAACGCGAATTCGATATCCGGTTGGCGCGGGATTGCGCTCAGTGGCACGCTGGGGTCAGCGGACAACTGGATTACGAACAATGAGGTCTACGTAACCGGCACTGTTGTTGAGACGTTTGGGCTGAGCGTCACTCCCGACTCGGTCTACATTCTTCACAACAGCGTCTGGATTCACAACACGGGTCCATCCGCACATTACGGGATACACGTGAGTCAATTCGTGGACAACCTGTCGATGGCGAACAATGCTGTGCTCGCGACGCATGACGTCGGAGCCGCTGTTGCCGTTCCACTACGGGTAGAGTCGGGCGCAGGCATCGACTTTGCTGATGGCAACGGCTATTACACCGACGGTACTTCGCTAATTAACTGGTTTGGGACAGGCTACGCCACGCTTGCCTCGTTTGTCGGCGCGGTCGCCCATGAACAGAATTCGATCGAAGCTGATCCAGGGTTTGTGTCAGCGGATCCGATTGAACTGCGCCCCACCAACGCAGCGTTTGACGGATCCGGCATTGCGTGGGCGGGCATATCGACGGATATCGACTTTTCGGATAGAACAGTACACTCGCCGGCCGACATCGGCGCTTACGTAATTGATGGAGGCCTTCCGATCGAGTTCGCTGAAGCACCGCGCGTGCGGGTCAACGATCAGAACGCCGCGGTTTATTGGAAGGTGGTCGACCATCGCGACGTACTGGAGGCAGGGCGATTCGACATCGAGTTGCATCAGTTGACTGCGCAATCGGCGGGCAGCCACCCCGAAGAGGATCGTCGTGTTCATGTGCGGACGCAGCCGAAGTTTGACGGCGATACGTACTCCGCGCAACTCGCTGATCTTGCCCCTGGCCGCTACCGGCTCCGTATCGTCGGCATTGACATCGACGGCAGTCGTACGGCGTCCCCGAGCGTTGAGTTTGTGATTGTTTCGCTTGTCGATGACGGCTTCTGGGTTGGTGCGCCGTATCCGTCACCGGCCTGGGACCTGGTATCAGTTGACGTGCAGTACAGTACACCCCTGGCGGGCCACGACGGCAGTCTCACATCTGGTCGCGTGGCACCGAACGTGGAGGCGAAGCTGTACGACATCAGCGGACGCGTCGTGTCATCATCGACGCTTGACCTCGGGTCGCCATCAAGTCGCGTCCGTGTCACGTTTCCCGTCGACGCGCTTGCGCCAGGGGTGTACTACATGCGAATCCGTGCAGCGAGCCGCGTTGAAACGAGGGCGGTTGTTGTGCAATAGGTTGCCGGATAGTCGTCATGACGCACTACTTCCTGACAACCATCCGACGGCTCGCGCGGTAATTTCCTGCCTGGAATTGGTACAGGTAGACGCCACTGGCGAGCGCGCGGCGCCGGCGGCATAAATGGCGTACGAGGCGAAGTAAGTTGTCCATCAATTGCGCGGAAGGAGTCCGGAAATTGTATTGTAGACTGTGTATACAGCCATAGGTATTTGCGGGCACAAACGGATCACGGTGGTGGCTGCGCAATCCTTTTGATCGTTACCGCGGCTGCGCCGCCTTAATCGTTTTGATCGTCAGATCGTTGAGATTGTCTGCAGAAATAGTGCTGTTTGCCGGTGTGGCGTTGCTTGTCGGCGCCTGCACCTCCGCCACGACCAGCTTCGAACGTGTGGTTGGCGGGCCCGGCGTTGATCGCGGGATCTTCGTCGGTAGTACAAGCGACGGCGGCTATGTTGCGGTCGGATTGGCGGATAGCTTCGGCGCCGGTGCTGAAGATGTGTACCTCGTCAAGACAGACGCGGCGGGCACTGTCGTGTGGACCGAGACGTACGGTGGGGAGGGGAGCGACAACGGCTGGGCGGTTCGCGAGGTGGACGGGGGCTTTGTTGTTGCCGGCTTCACGGATAGCTTCGGAGCGGGCGGTGTCGACTGTTACCTGTTTGCCACGGATGCCGATGGTCGCATGCTTTGGTCAAACACGTTCGGCGGATCCGGTGACGACTACTGCTGGGGCCTCGTCGTAACCGAAGACGGTGGCTATGCGCTTGTTGGCGAGACGACCAGTACAGGCGGCGGCGAAGAAGATTGCTACCTGGTAAGGACAAATGCATCCGGTAGCGCGCTGTGGTCCCGTGCGTACGGCGGCATGCGCGGCGATCGATGTTTCTCGATTGCGCCGGTTGACGGCGGCGGTTTTGTACTTGCGGGGCAGACCTACAGCGAGGGCGCGGGTGATCGCGACGCGTACGTGCTCAGGGTAGACAGCGACGGGGCGGAGCGGTGGTCGCGAACCTTTGGTGGCGCCGAGTCTGATGTCGCGCACTCAGTTGCCCGCACATCCGAAGCGGACTACATCGTGACCGGGTACACAACCAGCCTTGCGATTGACGATGACGATCCCTTTGTGATCAGGATCGATTCCGTCGGCGACGTCAGCGATGCCGAGCTGCAGG
>JAUIJQ010000069.1 GCA_030431165.1 Rhodothermia bacterium
CCAGTTTGCGTTTGGCGCCATGGATGACGAGGCCCGCGCTGACGCGTTTGTTGATTCATTCGCCGTCGCGAACCCGAACTCTCCCATCGTCGACCAACTCCGCTTCAAGCAGGCCGAGGTCAAGTACCAGAGTGGGCGCGCCGACGAAGCGCTGGCATCGTTTCAGCAGTTTGTGCGCGTTGCGAGCGACGAGGACCTTCTCCCCGAGGCCTATTTCTATCTCGGGACGCTTTTCCGCGAGCGCCGACAGTTCACCGAGGCCGAGTCGTACCTGCGCCAGATCGTAGTCAGCAGTAGCAGCCATCCGAGGAAACCCGATGCGGCAGAAAGCCTCGGGCAGATCTACCTCGAATTGGATCGACCAAACGATGCCCTGACGATGTTCCGCGAATTCAGGACACTGGCGCGAGGTAACGAACCGGCAATGGCCCGTGCACGGTATGGCGAGGCAATGGCCCTACTCGAGCTTGGCCAGGCCGAATCAGCGGAGGTGCTGCTTCGCGAGGTCATGGATGGCTCCTCAACAGACGTCTATGCGATCCCGGCGGTGCTCGGACTCGCCCGTGTGTACGACCAGGCCGGCCGCGTTCAGGAAGCCGCTGCAGCTTATCGACGCGTCATCGCCCAGAGTCAGGACGAACAGGGTGCTGAGGCGCTCGTCCGCTTTGGCGAACTGTTGCTGCGACAGGGACGTGCGCGGGAATCGGTCGAAGAGCTTGGGAGACTGCCCGTTCTGTTTGGCGGATACCCCGACTGGCTCGCACGTGGCTACCTCGTTCAAGCGCGTGCTTTTGTCTCGCTGGGTGACACCGGCGACGCATCCCGCACCTACGACATCCTGATTGAACAGTTCGCCGATCATCCGGAGGCAGCAGTTGCAGCCCGGGAAAAGGCAGCCTTGTAGGGAATCAGTCATGACAATGCGAACCACCACCTTTGCCTCCCTGCTTGTGCTGCTGATCAGCGGATTGACTTCGGTCGCTACCGCAAACGGGCAGGACAACGAGCAGCAGCCATTGCTACCCGACCTCGCACCACGCGAAGTTGAGATTCGCGGCGAACTGGAAGTACGGTTTCCGTTGCTGGAGCGACAGCCGCTCGTCGGTTTTAATCCGCCGCCCCAGATTCCCGTCTTGCCGACCGGGAGACGTCCGGTTGTAGAAGACTACAAGCAGGACCGCGCGGATCTTCCGCAGAGCGCCATTGACCGGCCTGACGCGCCGGTATCCCTTGCGGGAGCCGAGACCGCGATGAACGGCGAAATCGAAGCCGGCGCCGGGTCTTTCTTTGATCGCCTTGTTCGGGCACGAATCAGTGCGTCACCAGCCGACAATTTGACGCTCCGAACGCACGTTGATTACTTCGGCTCCGACGGAACAACTGTAATTCCCGGTGCCGACGTCAAGAATCCCTTCGACTCGATCGAGGGCGACATCGCGCTTGATTACGAAACAGAACGGGTGCGGACAGGCGTAGAGGTAGGCGGGTTCGCCGACTACTACTCACTTTACGGCGATGCGTCGACGTTTCCTGCCCCCGTCGCGGATTTTCCCGACGGCGCTGATCGTATGGGTCGGGGCATCGGCGCAAAGCTCTGGTTGAAGTCAGCACGTGCGCAGGCGACCGAGTATTCAGTCGAGACGATGTGGAGCGCCTCTGAGTTTGAAACTGAACTCACCGACATCGAGGGGCCGTCTGAACGACGCGTCGAAGTTGCAGCCAGTGTTGCCGTCCCCGTTGGCGCGGCCGCTTTGACAGCAGATGTTCGCGGTGGCACAGCGGGCGACGACGCATCGTTTGCCGGAACCGCTGAACAGTTTGTCTCGGGCGCCATCGGCGGCAAGCTGACCAACTTGCCGGGAGTGTCGGCTTCGGCGGCGATTCGTGTGCTGGGAACACGTTACGATAGTCGGTTCAGCACCGACGGCTCTCAGAGAAAGTTGCTCTATTTATCCGGCGACGTCGATATCGCATGGTCGGTTGTCCCCTCTGTGCAAGTCTTCGCTGCGAACAAAGCCTGGGTCGACGAGAATGATCTGGGCAACGTGTTTCGCCTGAGTCCGTTTGCCGAGTCGGAACCTCAGTTGGGGCCGACACTGAACGTGATCGACGCTACCGCCGGGGTGCGATTCGCATTGGGCTCCGTTTCGATTGCGCCCTTTGGCGGCTACCGTTGGTCGCCTAATCAGCTCTACTTCTCAGCCGGCGCTGCCGGCTCTACAACGCCGGCGACCCGCCCGATTGCCCGACACGACCGGGTGGCGACGTTGCGCGCAGGCGCGACGGTTGGCGTTGGCATCACCGGGTCCCTCACCGCAGCACTTTCGGGTGAGTACCGCGACGCTCAGCTAACAGAGCTAGATACCGCCGTACCCTACTTTCCGACTCTCCTGACCGAGGGTACGTTGACATACCGATTCCTCTCAGATCGGGCGCTGGTCAGACTGCGAGCGCGCTACGAAGATGGGCGCACCATCGACGAGAGCGGGACGACAGATCTTGATCCCATCACCGCACTCGACGTGCTCGCTTCGTACGATGTCACGCCCAATATCGGGTTTACGTTACGCGGATTGAACCTGACGGACAGTGCCCTGGAGCACTGGAATCTCTATCGACGGACGGGACGCCAGTTCGTAGGAGGAATCCGGATACGGTGGTAGCGTTCGTAACGGCATACCAGCTACGGCCATGAACCGCGACGACGCACAATTCCTGGATGCGTTTGCCGAGATTACCCGAAGCGCGGTACTCGCTGACGATACGGTTACGCTGCCCGGCCTCGGCGCAATCCTCGTAACACATCGGCCGTCCCGACATTTTAGCGACGCCTTGGGCACCGTCGTGACGGCACCATCGCGCGAACTCGTATTCGACTCCGATATCGAACTTGACGACAACGCTACCCTCGACGCCGCCGCCCGACTTCGCCACGTGACGCCTGCCGAAGCCAACGTCTTCTGGCAGAACGCGCTGAACCGTCTGGCGAGCGACCGTCTACTCGACCTACCGGGCGTTGGGACGCTGACGATCGAAAACGGCGCGCCAGCACTGCGCTTCCTCCCGATTCTTCAGCACGCCGTTAACGCCAGATACAACGGGTACGTCGACCTCGGGCTGTCGCGATCAGCCGCAGCAGTTGAACATACAGACGGCGCGGCCCGCGAAGCAGCGGCTGCCAATGAAGTTGATTACGTCGATCTCGTTGATCGCGTCATCGACGAACAGGACACGGCCGAAGAGTGGCCGGATCACGCCGTCCCGACGGCGTCCGTTGCCACTGGCTCACTCGACGAGTGGACGCCCATCGAGGACGTAGAGTCGGCCCTCGACGACCTCGTCGACAACGACGCAGAGCCGGCAGTTGATGGCGAAACAGCGCCTGCTCAAGCAGCGCCGACAGAAGAGGCGACGTTAGCTGGCGTCGTGGAGGACGTGGACACCCACAGTGTTACGGACGCGGACACCGACGCCGACACCGACATTATCACCAGCGCGGATACCGCCATTATCACCGGGGCGGATGCCGACACTATCACCGGCGCCGACACCGACACTGTCTCCGGCGCGGGTACCGCTCCGTCGATGCTGGATGCAGAAGCCACGCTCGATGAGTCGGGCGTGGGCGACGCCGACGCGGAAGCACACAGGGATGCGGATGCCAGTGTTGGCGCGACCGGCAATATTGACGTCAGCGACGATCTCGAGAGCGAGGGCTTTGTCGCACTTGAATCGGATTTCATTATCCCGAGTCAAGACGCTTCGGCCGATTATGATTCCGATGGCTCAAGCGCGTCGACGCTGACCGATGAGGCCATGGCTAGTGGCGCACTGCCGGCCGGTCTTGAGCCTGAGACAATACAAACCGCAGTGTCCGATTCAGAGACGGCACTATCCAGCGAGTCCCGGGCGGATGTGCACGGTCAAGTCGACGTAGACCACTTCGACCCCGGCAGTCACATCGACGGCGACGATGACAGCTACGACGACAGCCACGCTACCGACCACGAACCGGAAGCTGTGGATGCACATCCGGAAGACACCCACAGTAGCAGCAGCAGTAGCAGCAGCAGCGCAGGTGTCAGCAGTGATGCGCCGGTAGCAGAGGCGCCATCCGACGCTTCTGATGAGACAAAAGCAGACACCGCTCAAGACACCGCTGAAGACACTGCTGACGACGCCGGCCTTGACGCCAAATCGACGGACCGATCCCCTCGGGAGCGCAGTCGGCCAGATCGTTCGCGCATGTCTCGACGCTCCCGATCGGGATCAGCGGTATTTGCCGTTGTGGCGGTGCTGATCGCTGCGGTCGCCCTGGTTGCATGGCTGATGGGATGGATCGGCACCCGCACGTCGGATTCACCGGCAACAACTGATGGGCCCGCAGTTGCTGAGACTGTTGAGCCACCGGCAGAAAGTGAATCCGCAGAGCTCCCTGACGCCGGCGACGCGAATCCCATCGATGATGAAGGCACGCCTTCTCCACCGGCGCCCGCTGCAGCGGAACCGGAGTTTCAGCGCGGGGCAATCAACCTTGCCTCCGGCGGGTTCACCATCATCGTCTCGTCCAAAGAAACGCTTACTGAGGCTGTTGACGCTGCGCTTGGTCTAGGTGAACGCACGGAGCCGGTCGACATTCTCGAGGCGCAGGTCGATGGTCAGACGCGCTACCGAGTCGCAGTTGGTCAATACCGCACGTTTTCGCTCGCTTCGCGGGCACTCAATCAGGCGTCGGCCCGGCTCCCCGAGGGTAGCTGGATCGGCCGCATCGAATAACCCCAACACGTCAAGCCAATGATCCTCTCGTTCATCCAGGACGCTTCGATCAACCTCCCAGTCGATTCGTTTCAGGTCGCAGGTCAAGCGCAATCCGACGACGCCTTTCTCCTCGATGCCCTCATCGAGAGCGGGTACGTGATGATTCCGATCATCATCCTGTCGATCGTCGCGATTTACATCTTCGTCGAGCGGATACTGACTTTGCGCCGCACGCGCATGGATCCCGAGTTGATCACGGAGCGGATACGCGACTACGTCCAGTCGGGAGACATCGTTGGAGCCCGCAGCTACTGCGCCCAGCAGTCAACACCGATTACGCGCATCCTGAAGCAGGGCCTGGAGCGTCTGGGACGACCAATCGCCGAAATCCAGGAGGCCGTTCACTCGGCCGGCAAGTACGAAGCGTTTGAGCTGAGCAAGCGCATCGATCTGCTGGCAACCATCGCAGGTGTTGCGCCGATGCTTGGATTCCTCGGTACCGTCACGGGGATGATCAAAGCCTTCAAAGAGATTCAGAGCCTGCAGGGCAACGTAAACCCGTCCGTCCTCGCGGGTGGTATCTGGGAAGCGCTGATCAGTACCGCCGCCGGACTTATCGTCGGCATCCTCGCCATCTTCTTCTACAACTTCGTGCTTGGTCGCATCAATCGAGCCGTGCACAACATGGAGCGTTCCGCGACGGACTTCATTGATCTGTTGCAGGAGCCGGCACCCGTTCACGCTCGACTCGACTGATCGCAGGTACCCACAATGCCGCTAAGCTTTTCTACCGAGAAGAAGCCGCTGTCAGTCTACAGCCTCGCCGGGTTGGCCGACGTTGTGCTGCTGCTACTGATCTTCTTCCTGCTGACATCGAACTTCATTCCGCAGTTCGGAATTCAGGTCAACCTTCCGCAGGCTGAGTCGTCTGCGCCGATGGAGTCCACCTACCTCAACGTGGCGATCACGGCAGAGGGACGGTTCTACGTTGAACAGCAACCCGTAACGCGGGAGAATCTCCTTACCGAGGTACAGGCCGTGAAGGGAGAGCGCACTGTGCTCGTCCTGCGCGCGGACAAAGAAGCAACCGTTGGGCAGTTCGCCGAGGTGGCTAACGTTGGTCGCGCCCTCGGGATGCGACTATCGATGGCAACCGAGCGTGCTTCGCTGAGACCCCGATAGTTACCGGCTCGCAGACCCTTGAAGCGAGCCGCGCGGTCGTGCAGAAACGTGCCCGAGCCCTATGCCTGCCAGGTTGTATCCCGACGCTTAGTACAGGAAGCGCTGGATGATCTTGAGGATGCGCTGCTTCTCGCGCGTAGCCTCGGCCTCGTCGCGAAGAATCTTTCCGCCGACCTTGACGACAGTACCACTCTCGAGCTGGTGCAGCCGAAGCTGGTCCCAGAAGGGTTCAAACACCGCTTCGTTTGATTCGAGGCGCGTTCCGTTTGACACGAGCATGTTGCGAACAACCGGGTGGCGTGCGTCTACAAGGGCGATCGGCACATCCGCGTCTTCGTACTCAACCGGGCGATAGATGAAGTACAGCTCCACGATCTCCTGCTTGAAGGAACGTGGATCCGCCTCGTACTCGTACGTAATGAAGACCTGATTCGCGCTCAACACGTCCAGGCCTTCATCAAGCAATGTGTCGGACAGCTCCAGCACCGACATCGATTCTTCGTAGTCAGGTGAACGCCTGACCGGGACCGCCTGTCGATCAGCGACCTGGACGAGACTATCGAGTAGCGCTCCGGTGATCTCGTCCTGTACAACCGGCGTAATCGCCTGCACTGTCTGCTTCCATCGCGACTGTCCAACAGCCGACGAGCAGACAACGAGTCCGGCCAGTAGCAGGAGTGAAGCTTTTCCTTTTCCGTTTTGCATGATCGCTAGGAGATTACAAATCCGAATGTGCGGCTTGATCCGCTGAGCTGGACCGGGATGGCGCGTCCCGCGTAGTTGATCCGCGAGATTCCCTCGAGCTCAATCATGACGCGGTCACCGGGTTTTGCTTCTCGCAGTGCGCGCGTCAGTACCAGCTTATTTCCGTCCAGGTCGTAGGTGCCCACCTTCTTGCTCGCCGTGAGGCCTTTGCGCAGATACACGGTCGCTCTGGCAATCCGGTATCGCGCATCTGCGGGATATCGACGCCTGAATTCCTGATCAGCGACTACGTCGAACTCCAGAATGGCGCGCGCTCGCGGAAGATTGTCGCCATTGTTAATCTTGCGACCTGCGTTTGCGACCTCAAGCTCGGGACGCGGCGGGTCGATCACCGTAAACTGTTTCTCACCCAGGTAGACGTCGCCGTTTTCACCGTCTTCGAGGAAGACGCGTACACTTGCTGACTCCCCATCAGGCGCCAGCGTGAGAGAACGGCCCTCAACAGTACTCTTGCCAACCTGCAGTTTGAGCTGCCGGTCCTCGAGACCGGGCACTTCGATACGCACGTCGTTCTTCGAGGACCGGTAGAGCGCCTGCATCGATTCGCTCATTGCCACAATGTCTGGCCGGCGCACTTTGAACGAGCCAGATACCGGAATCTCGGCTTCGGCCCCGCCTACTTGCTGAAACTTGAACGAACCGCTGTACGGAACAACCTTTTCTGACTCACCGGGAGCGAGCACGCCCCCAGTCGCCATCTGGAATACCGAATCACCGAGTGCTTCCAGGTCGCCGGCACCGTTCAGTTCCTGACCCTGTCCGCCAGAGACAGCAAGAAAAGCGCGGCCCTTGAACGGCTGCCCGAGTACGACAGTGGTTTCCCCTACGACGACAGGCTCAATGCCCTGGACGGCATAGGTATCCTCGTCAAGGTCAAACGTGCTGAACGCGTAGAGCAGGATTGGAAAATACAGCGCGAGCATTACGTAGTATCGCAGCTCCTTGACGCCCTGCATGCCCGAGTTGGCCATGTTAATCGTTATCTAGAGGTCGAGGGTTGCTACGAGGCGCGGCGACCGCGGTGAGCGATCGCGGCGTGGTCACTACCGGGGTGCTGGACCGTATTGAATCCGCGGAAGCGCTGAAGCATGAAATCCAGGTCTGCCCGCATGTCCTCAACCGCCGAACTGGCACCAGCCATCTCGGCTCCGAGCGCAGCCATTCCCTGCCCGAGCATCTGCGCGTCACCGGCAAGGTCTGCTGATGCGACTGACTCAAGCTGGCTTCGCATATGGCGCACCGCGCCGGCCGAGTGAGAGAGCTCGGCTGACAGTGTTGTCATCTCGCCGCGAAACCCTTCGATATCCGCCGCAAGATGAACCAACATCTCGTCCAGACGAGCATCGAGCTTGGCGTCCACCATTGCCGTAAAGTTTGACGGCACCGGCATGTGCGGGGCCCCTGCACCGGCAGGCCCGGCCGCCTCCAACGCGGGGTCGTGGTTGAAGTTGGTGATCAACTCCAGGACGCCCATCACGATGAACGCACAGGCCTCACCGACGAAGCCGATCTTCATGAACAGCTCGTAGTTGTCCAGCTTCAGGATCTTAAAGAACACGCCCAGGATGGCGAGCGCGCCGAAGATCCCGATCATGAAGGCGAGTACGCCCCGGATTCGTGCGAAGGTCTTGCTGTTTGACATCTTGGAGCTTCGTTTACAAATAGGTGTTGGGAACGTGGTGGACTACTGTCCGTCAGCCGACGGCATCGCGGTCCGTTCGGGTCGACTGATAAACGACTCGTCGGATAGATCAACCGCACAGCGAATGCCGACATACGGTGACGCTGAGCTGATCGGCTGCGCGTCGCGAACGCCAACACCGATGTAGAATTCGTCGGATGCCCATGACCCGCCCCGAACCACGCGGCGGCTCTCAGCTTCGTCGATGTGGTACGGATTAAAATCTGACAGAACGAGGTACGTTGCCGAGTAAGCGTCTTCGGTCCACTCAGCGACGTTGCCGCTCATGTTGTAGAGCCCCCATTCATTCGGAGCGTACGCGTTGACCGGAGCGGTAAAGGCATAACCGTCAGCCGCATATCCGGCGCGGCCGTTGTTGTAGTTCGCCATGTACTCGCCACGTACATTGCGTGCCTCAAAGCCTTCCCACGGGAAGATGCCTCCTTCGCGCCCGGAGCGAGCCGCATACTCCCACTCTGCCTCGGTCGGCAGTCGCTTGCCCTGCGCATTGCAATACGCAGTGGCCTGCTCGTGATTGACTGCAACGATCGGATGGTTGTCGTACCGCGCACCGCGGAAGTACGAATCCCACGAAAAGCGGAATCCGGCATCTTCCCAGACCGACGAGTCAGGCTGCATTGCCTCGACAGAGGCGCCCGCCAACGAATCCAGGTACGCACGGTACTGCGCATTTGTGACTTCGTAGCGATCAATAGCAAATCCCGTAACAGTGATTCGCTTGAATCCAGCCGTCTGCAACGAGAGCGGATCTTCGTCAGCAAGGCCCATGATGAACATTCCATCAGGCACGATCGTCATGTCTTCTTCGATAAGCGCCGTGCCGCGAGCGCGTGTCGTTGGCACCGAGACCGGGCGTGCGCTCGACACAGCCGACATGCGTGAGGTTTCAGCGACCGGCCGTGCGGCGTTACCGTCCCGCGAAGAAGCGTCAATCGCCACCGGGTCGCCCACCGCGTCTACGGGCGTCTCGTTGTTCGAAAGCGTTCGCGGCGGACGCGAAAACATGCCCCGCTTCAGTTTATACGAGACACCAAGCGTTGGAGATATTCCAAATATGGTATTCATCGTACCCTGGGGATCGCTTGCGAGCGTCCACATGGCAGCCGCCTCGAGATGAACACCCCACTGATCGTCGAGCATATATTCGACGCCCAGGCCACCGGGAACGACAGACCGGAAATCGTCACTCGCAAAGAGGAATCCGAAACCCGTGTACAGGTACGGCTCGAGGCGCATTGACCGAAATGGCCGGAAGCGCAACGTCGCATCAACAGACGGCTCAGCAAGGACGGTGACGCTGCTCTGCAACTCGAAGTTGCGTGAGAGCCATGTACGTACGCCAATCTGGAGGGACCCGTAGTCCTCACGAACGAGGCCCAGGCCATCAGGGCGATTAAACACTGATCCGCCGTTTACGACAAACGTTTGGGCCGCTGCCGGGGCCACCAAGGCGACACACAGCAACAGTGTTGAATAGAGCTTTCGCATTCCGATTCTGCTCATCTGGATTCTTCTAGTTGAGGCGCAGGCGGTAGCCCACAGTAAACTGTCCGAGGATGTCTTTGCTGGCACCGCCGCGGTAGCCATCGATCAT
>JAUIJQ010000070.1 GCA_030431165.1 Rhodothermia bacterium
CACCTCGTTCGGCTGCGCTCGCGCTGGCGGCGGTGTTCGCGACCGGCCCGATCGGCGGGCGGACATCGGACACGAGCCCGATCGTCGGCCAGATCGCGTTGGCGCCGGCGGGAGACAGTCTGTTGACTACCGAGAGCAGGCGCCATTCCCAACCAGGTACCGGCAGCGCACGTACCGACGCGTGGGGCACGCCCCCTTCGGCGCAGAGCACGCGGCAGCGCCAGTCGGACTCCAGCGTCTCGTCGCAAAGCTGAGCGAGATGCTGTCCAAGACCGCCTTTTCCGAACGGCGCGGCACAGGAAACGACGCGCTCGGTCATTTCACCGCCCCCCCGACCGTCGCGTAACCCCAGTGCTCAAGCAGGTCGCGCCCGAGGATTTCGCCAAACTCCACAACGTCCTGCCGGAACTCGGTCATGAGCTGCTCACGCAGGGCGGCATCAATCTCTCCTTTACCGGCCACGGCGAGTGAATCGGTAACCGATCCGAGTACACGTCGACGCATCGCCGTTGGCACGACCGACTTGATTGCCTTGTTCAGCCCACCCATCGCCCCACGGCCGTGTGCCAGGTCCTGAACCGCGCGTGCCAGGCGTGGTGCGCGGGTGCGGCTCGCCTGATTCACCTCGGTACGACTTGGGTGGAAGTCGGGCTCAACACCAACCAGGCTGTAGACGTCGCGAACAACGGCTGCGTTGTCAGAGCGGAACTCATCGTACAGATAGACGCGAATGTTCTCACTCGGAAACACGTCAATGAAGCGTTGCAACTGTTCGGCGTACCGAATCCGGTCGCGGTAGAACAGCATGGCCGGCACACGGCAACCGGCGGGAATCCGCTTTCCCTCTTTGCGGTCGGCCTCTGCCGCCAGCGCGTCACCCAGCTCGCGGATGACCTCTCCTTCTGCCGCTACGTTTCGGAGCATCTGCAGGTGATACGAAAGGAGAAAATCTACCGGCTCCCGAAAGATTGCGACAATACGCGCGTCGGGATTGTAGTCGTAAATCGCCTGGGCCGCTACGTGCGAGTAGAGGTAACATGCGCTTCCGTCGACAAGCTTCTGCCCTGGCGTGGCACGCTCATAGCAGCGCTCGTATTCGCTTGGTGACAGCCGATAGAAGGCGCCCTCCGGGAACGCGTGCGTAAAATCGTCGGCGAAGTAGTTCGGCTCCTTGGGATCTGAGAGACACAGATCGGGATGCTGATCGAGATAATCGCACAGGGCACTTGTGCCACTCTTTGAATTCCCAACAACAAACAACTCGACCTTCTTCATTTCATCAGCCTCCCTGCAAAGGGGCTTTATTGCAGCGGGCCTTGACGCCGCCGCACCTGATTCACTATTCATCGCTGTGACGACAGGGACTGGCCAGCCCCTGCCCTCTTGCGAAAGCGTGGCAGAAAGCCGTGCATCACCTGGTAGTCAGGCACCTGCCGGTTCCGCCACATATGGTATTTCCAGTAGTGCTGCCTGACCCAAATCGACGCACGCGTCGGCAAGTTCGGCAGCTCCCCCTCGACGTCGTACGAGAACGTCTGCATCGTGTCGCCAAAAATCGCCTCGACGGTTGCCACGTCTTTCGTATTCATGCCAGATCGCCAAGACTCTGCCTTTTTCTGCAGTATCGGCTGTTTTGCCGCCGCATTGATATCGGTCGCGGCCGCAGCCTTCATGTATTGATCCGCTTTTTCATAGTAACGGAACATCTCGGGCTCAAAGTCCAGCTCGAGGAACGAGCACAGGTTGCGCGTCGTCGTCTCGGGATCAGCGAGCAGGTCTTCGTACCGGATGATCGTGCGGTCCTCAGCGGGGATGGCCGCCTCCATAATCTTCAACCCCTCCGTCATGAAATGCAGCCGGTTGAGTGCATTGATAACTGGGTCTGTTGAATAGAACGAAGCCTTCTGCATTGACAGGACGCCCGCACGCGGATCCCGCACCATGCAGACGAATTTCGAATCCGGAAACATTTCCCGTATCTCAGCGGCATAGAAGATGTTGCCGGGCGTCTTCTCTCCCCAGCGCACCTTCCCGTAGTGCCTGGCCCACGATTCAAGCGCATGTTTGTAGGGCAATCGCATGTCAGGCGCCTGCCCCTCGGCGACGCCCCGTGCGACGATTTCCCGCGCGAGCTGTTCAAGGTCCAAGGGACCTAACTCCTCGCGATTGCGATCAAGAAAGTCTCGAACAAATATCTCGTAGTGCTCCGGGGAAAGCGTGTTGACCTTCCAATGTGTCGGCGCACGATGAAACATGGCTCCGCGGAAATACACAAGCTCGTCGGGAACGGCTACCTGCGAGTGCGAATTAAGAATCAGTCTGAGTAGCGTAGTACCCGACCGATTTGCGCCAACGATGAAAATGGGCTTCTCCATTCCCCGGTTTACCGCGAGTGTCGCTCCCGATTTGATTGCCGGATTGTTTCCGCGATCTGCCACCAAAGTCACTGGTTCTTTTCCGTGTGTCACTGCCGGATTCGTCTGACGACCCGCTTTGTCCGCTCAACGGCTGAATACATACGATATGCGCGTCGCATCTTCTTCCTGTGCCTGATTGCAGACGGCGTCGCCCGATCTGCCTGAACCATTTGCGCCCACTCGATAATTCGGCCAAAAGAGGCTTCAGTTGAGAACCACGACTCGAACGTGGCGAGTGCCCGCGCAGCCATCTCCTCGGCGCGCGACTCGTGCTCACGCAGGATTGTCGGGATCTTCGCCACATCAGATTCCGGCACGCAGATCGAAAATGTGTCCCATGCAGGGCCGGGGGGCTGAGCCCAATCATCCGCTATCACCACCGGGACGCGTCCGGCCTTGAGTACTTCGAACAGCCTCAGGCTCGCCGGACCGATACCGCGCGGACAAAGAACAAACTTGCTTCGCGCAAGCGTATCGAGATACTGCTCCCGATACTCGGCGTCAGATCGTTTCGGCCCCGCCGCCGAGTCAATGAGGAGCGCGGACGGATCGGAGAGGCCAAGTATCTCGGCGCGTCCGGCCCAAGTCTTTGACGATCCGCAAAACGAATACAGGTAGGTCGCCGCACCAAACGGCTGTGGCTGTATGTGATCGCGCTCGAGACTTGTCTCGAGGTAGTGGCTGCTAATGCAGTGGCCGGGGTGGCACCACGAGCGGATGGCAGACCCGTAGATTCCCGGCATAACAGGAGGCGCTTTCATGCGCGGGTTGAACACGATGCTTCGTTCGCGGTGGCGCCGGTACACGCCGTCCCGGCTAATGATGTCTTGCAAAAAGCCGGTCGCGTCGGCCAACTCTGCGAAGATGATGAGGTCAGCGTGCTCGGGCAGCTCGACCAACTCATGCCGACCTGACTGATCCACCGCGGCGCAATGCCGGAGACGTTTGAGCACATTCAAACGCAGATGGTCCCCCTGCGTCCGCAGAAAGCACGATGTCAGGTGTACCTTGGCCATGAACAACCTACTGACCGAACCGCGGTCATGTGGTGGCAGATCCGCGGAAGGCAAGTCAAAGTACGCGCTGTGCTACTCAGATTCGTCCGCGTACGCGTAGCCGTACTGATAGTCGTAGTACCCACCACGACCGTACGACTTCTGCTGGTTGAACTGGTTAAACACAACCCCGGCGATTGAGACACCCAGGTTACGCAACGTCGTAATCGTGGTCTTCACGCCGCGTGGCGACGTCTTGTTTGCTGCGACAACCACGACCGCAAAGTCGCACAGCGGCGCAAGCACAACCGCATCTGTCACCGCCAACACCGGCGGCGAATCAACAATCACGACGTCAAAGTTCTCGCGTGCTCGTGCAAGGATCTCGACCATGTCCTCTGATCCAAGAAGCTCGGGCGGCGGAGATTTAACCTGCCCCGCAGGGATACAATAGAGATCGTCGATGTCGGTCTTGAATGACTTGAATCCATCATCCGGGATGTCACCATCCGTGAGCATCTCGCCCATTCCCGGGCTCCGGTTTACCCCGAGCGCCTTTGCGACGGATGCTTTCCGCAGGTCACAGTCAATCAACAGCGTGCGGTTTCCATTCTGTGCCATCGAAATGGCGAGGTTCACCGAAGAGATCGTTTTTCCGTCAGCCGGTTCAGGGCTGGTGACGAGAATGATCTGCGTTCCGGTATCGCGCGCGATGGCCTGTAGGTTTGTTCGAACGAGACGGTAGTGTTCAGCCGCCGGAGACCACGGACTGTGCAGTGTGACAAGCGCCGTACTTCGCACCTTGCCGTTGATCTCGATTTCTCGCCGACCCTTAAACGCATCGCGAATCTCACGCTGCATCGACGGTACAACACCAAGGAGGCGGTAGCCGAGGTTTTCGACTTCGTCGGGCGACTGCAGTTGATTTGAAACGGCCGAGCGCAGGAAAGCGAGCCCGGCACCGAATACCGTTCCGAGGAGGAGCGCCATGATGAGGTTGCCCTGCAAATCGGGGGCAACCGGTGTGCGGGGAATCGTTGCCGGCCGTTCAACGCTGACGAATCCGAGCTCGGCCTGCTCAGCGATTGTATAGTCGCGCAATTTATTTCTGAGCGCCTCGAGGTAAGCCTGCTCCCGGTCCCGTCGGCGCTGCATTTCATCTACTTCGAAGACCTGTCCGGGAATCGTACCGATGCGCGCCTGCAGGCCGGCGAGTTTCTCGTTCAGCTGCTGGATCTCTGAGTCGTGAATCCTGATCGCCCGCTCGTTGGCCTCCAACTGGAACCGGAGCTCTGACGCCTGGGCGACGCTCGACCCGCCTGTGGATGATGAGTTAATCGTCTCCTGTAGCGCAAGCCGACGAAGCTCACTCAGGTCAAGTTCAAGCTTGTTCCGTTCGCTGATCGCGGCCTGGAGCTGCGGATGGTAACGATCCGGGTTTCCTTCAAGTGTCGGATCCTCCAGAAACCACGCTTCGATTGCGGCCTGCTTGACCGCAACGGCCTCCTCCAACGTCGCGATCCGCGACTGGTAGCGCTCAAGTGCGGAGTTGTCGTCGTTCGGATTCAGGTTCAGGAGCTGCGCGCGAATCATCTCGTTGGTATCAGAGAGTTTTCGGCGCTGGAAAGCAATGTCCTCGCGCTGCCCGAGCAGTGTGGAGTACTCAGCGACGAGGCGCTCACCTGCCGGACCCTGGGCAACGATCTCGCGGTCGCGACTGTACCGTTCCCACTCCCGCTGAAGTTGTGTCAGCAGAGAATCCGACCTGTGAATATGTACCTCAAGGAATTCGCGGGCAGCGACGAGACTCGCGCGAGCCCGCTCGCGGGACTGTACTGCGTACTCCTCCGCGTAGACATTGGCAAGTTGAGCCGCTTCTTCGGGAGCGGTGCTGACTGAAGTGATCTGGATCATACCAACCCCGATCACGCCAAACGACATCCGGCTACTGACCTCTGCCCAACCGGGCATTCCGTCGCGATTCTCCGGCTGGAGCACCGGGAAAAATTCTTCGGTTCCCAGTGACGCCGCCGTTGCCTCGAGCTCATCGTAGACGCGCTGTGCCAGATCGGTAGAGCGCTGCAATCGACCCAACTCCGATTCAATATCCGGAAGCTGGGAAAGAACGGATTCGGCGCCGGGAAGAGGCGTTCCGACAACGCCAAGCGAAACAACCGATGCCGCCTGATAAGTTGGCGGTACCAACATTGAGTAGCTCACGGCCGCCGCGGTTGCAAGCGCGACGGATGCGAGAATCAGCCACTTGCCCGCCCGCAGGGCGCTCCACACGGCCGCAAGGTCGACGCCGCCGCTGGCATTGTCGCCTCCCCCGATCGGCTCAGCCTGCAGCGACTCGCGCTGTCGGCGGAACCCAACTTCCGCCCGGTTCCCGTCCGGTCTATCTGAGGCCATAATTGTGTCTGAAAGAATGCTGTTTGGCCGGGCACTCGCCCTGCGTGGTGGTACCTGTAAAAGCGTCAGGCGATCCCGTTAACGGACAGCGAGCCACACTATTGTTGTGGTATTTGTCGCAGTACTTGTTGCCGTATTGTTGCCGCGAGGCCATCTCGCTCGTCCGCGCTCACGTGGAATCAAAACGCGGTCCAAAGAGAGTTATTGCCCATAAAACCTTGTAAAACCCCAAGATGAGGCATACAGGGCCTTTAACCTGTTCACCTTGAGTCTCGCTCTGAGAGAACGTGCCGGGCGCCACTGCGACGAACGTCGCTACCCCGCGCCCGCAACATTCCGTTACTACAGATCGCGGAGCCTGAATACGAGCAACACCAGCGAAGACGCGGCTCCGATCGCGGTCGTCACATTGCGAAACGTAAGTCGCTTCTGTCGTTCGATGTGTTCAAAGATGACCATGTCGTTATGCTGCAGTGACGGCGGGCTCACCTCTCCGCGCAAGATCGACCGGAAGTCCTCTGAATAGATCAGCCGTCGACCCTGGTTGTCGGCACGATAAACGTCCATGGTCGAAATCTGCTTGACGCCCGCCGGGACAGACCCGACTCCCGCCGGCAGCAGGTGCGCGACCAGTTCCAAAAATGTGATGTCCTGGTTTACCCGTAGCGGACCCTGGCGCCCCGTTGCACCGAGTATATACAGGTCCATCACCGGTTTGCCTGCGGTGAAGTACTCATTCCGCGGAAGCGTGGTCAACTCGGCGATATTATTCTGCGCCAGAGCGGTGTCCGCATTCATGCAGGCAATTGCTACAACCAGGGTGGCGACCCGTCCGATTCGCGTACGCATATCAACAGTTCTCAGTAGAGCGGAAGAGCTAGTGAACAAATTGTAATTCAGATACGGAATCGGCGCGCTGGTGTTGCTCAAACGCGCCCTCAAGGTAAGTCCGCAACCCGTCCCTGAATGCCTCCTGCGAGAAGCGCATAGCATGACTGCGGATTTCGGACGGCTCAAACCGGGTCCCCATGGACTCAAAGCGGCGAACCGCATCTGCAATAGAATCGGCATCCTGACGATCAAAGAGCACGCCCGTCACGCCATCGACCACCGTTTCCGTGACACCGCCCGAACCAAACCCGATCACCGGCGTGCCGGTCGCCTGCGCCTCGCACGGAACGATTCCGAAATCCTCTTCGGCGGCAAAAACAAACGCGCGGGCACGACTGATCAGGTCGACAAGCTCGTCCTGCGACTTGTACCCAACCATCTCCACATTCGGTCCGGCCTTCTCAGCAATCCTCGATCGCTCCGGACCATCGCCGACGATGACAAGACGTCGATCCGCGAGCTGGGTAAACGCCTCAGCGATTACGTCCATACGCTTGTACGGTACCATTCGGGACGCCGTGATGTAGTAGTCGTCTTTCTCAGGCTGAAGCGAGAACGACTCAACGTCAACCGGTGGATGGATTACTTGCGCCTCGCGCCGATAGGTCTTGCGGATTCGATCTGCGACGAACGCGCTGTTCGCCAGGAAGTGATCAACACGATTTGCCGTCGCAACATCAAAATTGCGGATGTAGTGCAGTGTCGCACGGGCAATCATGCTTCGCAGTCCGCGGGTAATTCCCCCCTCCTCGAGATACTGGAAGTACAGGTCCCACGCGTACCTGACCGGACTGTGCACATAGCTCACGTGCAACTGCTTAGGCGTCGTAAGCACAGCTTTTGCAACCACATACGACGATGATATAACCAGATCGTAGCCGCGGAGATCAAACTGTTCAATCGCCAGCGGAGCAAGACCGAGATAGTAGCGATACCACCGGCGCGCAAAAGGCATCCGCTGTATAAACGAGGTCGTGACTTCGCGGCCGCCCAGGAAAGCTCGCTGATCGTCAGGAAGAAACTCAATCAGGCTGAACACGTCCGACTGTGGAACGACTTCAAGAATCTGCTCCAACACGCGTTCAGCACCGGCATAGACGGGGAGCCAGTCGTGTACGATGGCAACACGAGCTTCCTTGAGGTTCGTTGTCGGTCTTGTCGACATGATGTGGACTGGCGCGCTGCTGACTCCTGCCGTCGAAGATAAGGCTATATTCGACCGACGACCGGGAAAATGAAGGGTTCGGCTCCCCAGTTAAGCGTTGGGAGCCTAACACCTTGGTCATGGCTGTCGATACTCTACGGATGCCCACTCAACCGTTTTCTGCAGTCCTCGTTGGCGACGAATCGCTACTGGTACGCTGCGGCGAGATCCTCATCGCGCGCGGCCACCGCGTCGATGCGATTGTCACTCGATCATCCGACGTTCGGGCGTTTGCGCAGTCGCACAGCATTGAGTGCCATGCAGATCCGGATGCGCTGTTGGGCTCGTCCGTTGCCGACTTCGACTTCCTCTTCAGCATTGCCAATCTGCGGATTCTCCCCAAGGACGTTGTCGCACTCCCGCGCAGGTACGCGATAAACTTTCACGACGGGCCTCTCCCCGCCCTCGCCGGGCTCCACACGACGTCCTGGGCGATTGCCGCGGGCAACGATTCCCATGCCGTCACGTGGCATGTTATGGACGACGGAATCGACACGGGCCCGATCGTCGTTCAGCGCACTTTCAAAATCGCGACAACCGAAACTGCCTTTTCGTTAAACACGCGATGCTACGAGGCGGGCCGTTCATCTTTTGAAGAACTCGTCGAACGCATCGAATCTCATTCCATAGAACCGACCGAGCAATCGGGACCCCGCACGCTCTACAAGCGGGACCATCGTCCGCCTCACGGCGGATTGCTACTGCCATCGATGAGCGCGGTGGAGCAAGACCGTTTAGTACGAGCGCTCTTTTTTGGCCCGTACGACAACCCGATCGGGCTGCCTCGCCTACCACTGCGGCACGCACTATTCGTTTTGGCGGCGTCACGCGGAGCTGAGGGTGAGTGCCAGGCCGACGTGCCGCCAGGAACGCTGTTGTCACTTGACGATGAGCGTGCCGTGGTTGTTACCTGCGACGGGTGCATCGCGTATGAGCGCGTCGTAGACATCGGCGGCACCGAACAGCCAGCCGGTGCCGCCTTGCAAGCATTGGGGCTTAAGGTTGGTGAGCCGATTGTTCAGCTCGATCTGGATGAGATTGCGAGTTTTGTCGCAATCGATAAAGCCGCGATCCGAAACGAATTTGCCGGCCTCGGGCAAATCCGGGATCCATTGCCGCTGACGGGAGCTCGGATCCTGCCAACGACCGACCCGCTGCCACAAGCAGACGGCGCAGCATCATCGAAGCAATTACATGCGGAAGGCGCGCGATCTGGTGCCGACCTGATTGGGCTCAGCAGGGTCGTTGGTGGGCCCGATGCTCCCTTCAGTGTTGAGGAAATCGGAGCAGCCACCGTCGCCGTTTTCCTGGGCAAGCTTGGCGACGAAGCAACGTTCGACCTTGATGTTGTGACAAGCGTAGCTGACCACGTCACGCCTGTCGACTTTACATCGGGGTTACCGATTCGCTTTTCGTGTACCGATCGTCGTGCACCGCTGGCTGACCACATCAGACGCGCGGCGGCGCAACTGCAGGTCGCGGCGCGCCCGTTTGTGTTGCGGCGTGACGTCGCCATCCGACGCTCAGGCGCAGCCGACCTTCTTTCAGACAATGCGCGGGCGGCCAGGATCGTATTGGAACTCGGCGAGGTGGGTCGCGGCCTGGACGATGCCGCGCTACGAATCCGGATTACCGACGGCGCCGTCTACTGGCAGCCTGGTCACGTGACGGATCGTCACTCGGATCCCCGGCGTATTTCAAATCTTTTCGACGAGTTTGTCTCTACCGTCCTCGCCGCACCAGACACACCGCTTGCCGAGATCAGCTTGTGTCCGGTCTCCGAGCGCGGGGCCATCGAAGGCGAAATCGTCGAAGATGCCAACGCGACGTTTCTTCTGCACGATGCGATCGAAGACGGATTAGGCGACGATCCGGACCGTGTCGTCGCCGTATGGAACGATGGTGAGTTGACGGCCGGCGGGCTGGTTGACGCCGCCAATCAATTGGCATCCGCCCTTCGCGTGCGGGGTGCCGGACCCGGCGACCGCGTCGGCATTTGCGTTGAACGCGACGGCGACATCCTCACAGGTGTCCTTGGAATTCTCAAGTCGGGCGCAGCATA
>JAUIJQ010000071.1 GCA_030431165.1 Rhodothermia bacterium
ACGGATGCGCGCCGTCAACGCGCGGGTCGGCGTTGTCGGGCCACATGAAGAGCCCGTCATAGATCCCAACGGCTGAAAAGAACCCCGGCATCTTCATGGCGAGCAGACTCGTCGTATAACCGCCAAGGGAAAAGCCGACGGCAAACCGGTCGCCTCCGATCCTGCTTGCGTAATGTCGTTCTACGGTTGGAATCAGCTCACTCGTCAGGTACTGCCAGAACCGACCCGTGCCGAGACCACGATGACGATCAGCCCACGGACCGACCATATCAATTCCCAACGACGGAATGTGGTTGTTCGCGCTGTTCAGGCCCGGCATCACGGCGATCACCGGCGGCAGTTTGCCATCAGCGATTCGCTGGTCAAGATCCTCAATTGCAGTCCCGGAACGGCGACTGCTGTCTTCGTGCATGTTCACCCACTCACGCTGATGACCACGGAACAGGTACACGATCGGCAGATCCCGCGCCGATTCTAGCCCGGGCGGTTCGTACACGAAGTATGGCTTCGCCGTCCGTAGCGCGCGCGATCGGATGCGACGCGCAACAAGGGACCCGGCGAGGCTGTCTGCGTGCCGCTTCAGAATGTTGGCGGTAGACGCTGGCATTGCTAGACAGACTCGAGGGCGGCAACTTCACGACCCTTCGCCTCGATGATGCCGCGGATAAAGTTCGGCAACACCGCGTCATGGGTTCGCTTCAGAAACATCTCGTCGCTCAGGCGGCGCATGATTCGCTGGTACTTTTCCTCACCGTGGTGCTTTATGACGTGCTGCCGTCGCTCGGGCTTCGCGAAGTGAATCGCCATACCTTCGGGATCTGCCTCAGGGTGAAACTGAACACCTACGATGTCCTGCGATATCCTGATCGCCATCGTTGCACGTTCCAACGGGATATGTGGCCGTTCTTTCTCAATGGCCAGCACCGCACCACCGAGTTCGTCCATCATGATCTGGCTTGGCTCGGTGACCTGCCAGTGTCGGAAGTCAGCCGCGTAGAATGGTTCGGGCAAGCCATCAAACAGCGGGTCCTCGTGCCCAGCCTCGGTCTGATGCGTCGGCATCACACCAAATGACTCCGACTTGCGACGGGTGACTCGGCCCAGCGCAAAAAAACGGCACATCATCTGGTAAGAGTGACAGATAAAAAGCGCCTGGCGCCGCTCAGTCGACCCGGCAAGCTGTCGCTCGTTGTGGTTCCAGACGTGATCAAGCCACTGGAAGTAGTCGTGCTCCCATCGCTTGCCCTCGCCGTCAAACGGACTGCCGGGGCCTCCCGATGAGATGTATGCATCAAACCCTACACCGGGCACCTCACCGCGGCGGCGCACGTCAAACTCGTGCCACTCAAGCCTGACGCCTTCGTACGTGCCATCTTGCTCAGCAAGCAACTCGCGGATAGCACGCATGCCCTGATTGGGCTCGCCGTTATACAGATCCAGTATCGCTATGCGAAGGCGCATCCACTGAAAGTCTCTAGTACGTATGCCGGAGAATGAACATGGGTAGCGTCCCGCCACCCGCAGTGACATTGGCGAGGTTGCCGGCCGAAGTCCGCGTGAGGCAGCCGCCCATGAGTGGGCCGTTCAGGTATGGATCAAGGTCGATAATGGTCGGGACGAGGTTCCAGCCCGCATCCGTCTTTACCAGGAACGGCTCCCTGTGTATATCGACCACCTCCTGGACAACGTAACGGCGGCCCAGTGCTCGTTGCAGCGCATCGTCCCACTCGCTCTGGTCGGCGGCGAAGCCAAGGGTAACGTCTTTCCCGCCGTACTCGTCGTTTGGCTTCAGGACGAAGTACTTCCTGTTGGATCGAACAAAGTCGACGAGGTCGATCCGAAGTCCCCGGAACGTTGTGACCTCGTCTCGAACCACACGCGTCCACGGAATGTGTTTGCGGATTGCTTCCCGCTGCTCGGGCGCGAGGCAGGCCGTGTACTTCTCGTTCGTGAGCAGTGCGAAGAGCGACTTCTTGTGGACCAGCTTCGTACGAAACGAGTTGAGGTAGCACGTCTTTTGTGCGACGTACCCCTCCATGTACGCTTTGCAGTCGACTCGCATTGCGTAGAATTCGTTCATCAGCAGCCGTCGATACAGGATGTCGATACGCCTGCCGTTGGCGTAGATCCAGCCGTCGCGACACTCAAGTGACTGCGGTGCGACAACTTCGCACGGGAAGCCCATCCGCTCGAAGTAGGCCTTGAGCAGGTTGAACTCGTGGATTGTCGGCACGTCGAGGTTGTCGACAATCGCAAACGACGGCCGCTCCTCCCGGCCGCCGAACTCTTCGTGATACGTCTGAACAAGCGCTGCCAGGGTATGCACCATCGGCGACACAAACCGAACCGGATGTGCCTTTGCGAACTCCTGAAACACCGGCAACTCGCCGTAGATGCCGGCGAGCTCGTGCAGGTAGGCAATGCCGGCCGGGCTCTCTGCATTCAGCTCGACGAACTTGAACGAACCATTCGTCAGGAACGAGTCCATCCGGGACAGCGCCGACAGCCGAATGACGTTTGTCGGAATTGAAGCGAGTTCCAGTTCCCACTCCTCGAGCGCGAGCTCATCCTCAAGGACACTGCGGTCGTTGAAGAAGTGCGCGGCGATAACGAGAATCGCCTGCCGAATGAGGTAGACGGTATCCTGGACTTCGTTATACCGCGCTTCGGTCATGAACGTCGGGCGCAGGCTGTGCGCCATGGCTCGATCGCCAAACGTCACCTTCTGCTCGATCTGCCGCTGACGCAGCTCTGCAAGCTGCGACTCAGCGGCACCGAGGTCCCGCTCGATCAACGCGTGGAAGTCGTTGATGGCCGACGTCAGGTGATCCGACATTATCCCTCAAGCGCTCCGTTTGCGCTGAACTGCTTCTGCTTTGGCGGATTCTGGGCAACGCGCACCAGGTACTCACCCATGGTCTTGATAACCCACTCGTAGTTCTCAAGTCCCACCGAGTGATAGTCCGCGTCGGGCGCCGGATTCATGAAGTCGATTGCGTACGGGATTCCGTCTCTGACCGCAAACTCAACGGTGTTCATGTCGTACCCGAGCGCACGGCACAGTGCAAGCACGTCGCGCTCCATGCGATCCAGCAGTGCCTGGTCGACCGGGTGGTCAGGAACGTCAAAGTAGCGCTCAACCGACTCGGCGGCCGGGTTATACCGCATGATCCGTACCGACTCGCGGCCAATGCCGTAACACCGGAAGTAATCCTCGTACGCAATGTTCTCCTGCAGCATCATACAGTCAGTGCCCGAGGCATCGTAGGCAGCAAACAACGATTCACTGTCGTGGACCTTTGTCACACCTCGCCAACCACCGCCGTCATGCGGCTTGATAAATGCCGGAAACCCGACGTATTCAAACGTTGCGTCCCAATCCAGCGGGTACTTGACGTTTCGGTACGTCGACTCCGACGTATTCGGAAGATGCTCTTTGTGCGGCAGGATAACTGTCCTGGGTACGGCGACACCAACGCCTTCCGCAATGACGTTGTCGATGAACTTGTCATCCGCACTCCACCAGAACGGGTTGTTCACAACGAACGTACCCTTTAGGGCAGCCCACTTCAGGTATGATCTGAAGAATGGCACTTCGTGCGAGATCCGGTCGAGGATAACCGCGTAGCGTGGATCACCATCCATCCGCACCGCATCCAGCTCGACAAACTCAGCCTGAATTCCCTGGTCGCCGTACGTCTCGTTGATGTGGTGGACGAGTCCGTCGGGAAACGTTGTCTCCATCCCGCGGATGACCCCGATGATTCGAGGTCCGCTGTTCTTTGCGGCTTTGGACGACCGCTTCGTGCCCGACTTGCTGGCTGACTTGGCCGCAGCCTTGGCGCTGGACTTCGCTGCGGTCTTTTTCGTCGACGACTTTGTTGCAGCTTTCGCTGCTGACTTCGCTGCTGACTTTCGGGTCGATTTGCTTGTGGACTTGCGCGTCCCGCTCTTCGCGCTGCCGGTCTTCTTCTTCGACGTGTCGCCCTGTGACGACATTGACTCACTCTTTGCCATACGAAAATGCTCTTCAGCTATACAGTTTTTGCGGTTATGCAATATGCCGCTTGATTGTCTCGGTCCACCACGGCCAATCGTGTCCAAAAGCGCCGGGTGTAAGTTCGAGGGTATGTTCGATCGATTTCTGCGTGAGCAGGTAGCTCATGTGCAGATTCCCGTCTTTGCAGGGGTCATGCTCCGCCGTGGTAAACACAAGTTGATTTCGGCGAATTGCCTCAAGCGTCTCGTTGTCCGACAGGTTGGGCAGGTAGTCAACGGGATTGCTGAAGTAGACGTCGTCAGAGTAAAAACCGTCGAACTGTGATCGGACATCGAACGAGCCACTCATGGCGATCAACTTCCCGAACTGCCAGGGCTGTTTGAGTACAAAGTTGAGCGCATGGTATGCGCCGAAACTCGCACCCGCGGCGATGACGAAGTTGTGGTTCGAGCGGTTACGTACAAACGGCATCGCTTCATCGAGGATGTACTGCTCGTACTGCTGATGCCGCTTGATGCGCGTGTGTGGATCGACGTTGCGATTGTACAAGCTCTCAGCGTCAACCGAGTCGACGCAAATGAGCTGGTTCTGCCCGCTCTCAAGCTGGAAGGCCAATGCCTTGACCATCCCAAAGTCTTCCCACTCGAAGAAGCGTCCCAGGCTGGACGGGAACGCAATGATTGGCGTCCCGGCATGCCCAAATGCGAGGAGTTCCATGTCCCGGCCGAGGCTGGGGCTCCACCACTTTGTGTATTCCCTGTGCATAGTCGCGTTTCTGCTGCAAGAAAAGGCGGCGTCGTACGCCCGCCGTGTCGCGCGGTTCGGCGCGGGAGGCTCCCGCGATCAAGCTATTGCCGACTTCTTGAGGAGTTCTCAGTTCAACCGTCTGAAGGTATCATACACATATCCTTGGCGACAATGAGTTATCATAATCCAAACTCCAGCAGCGAACTCCGAAAATGCCAGCGAAGCTAACACCATCCGACATCGAGCAATTCAAAGACCGCGGCTACATCGCCGGCTTACCCGTATTCGACGCCTCTGAGCTGCGCGACCTGAATGCCGGACTTGGGGAAATTGTGGCACTGCTCGGCCCGGGCGAAAGTACGAAGGAGATCCGGGAGTGGCATGAAGCCAGCCGCTTCCTGTTCGACATCTGCATGCATGATCGCATCCTGGACTACGTTGAGCCGCTGATCGGGCCCGATTTCGTGATGTGGGCGTCCAACTTCTTCATCAAGGAGCCCGGCACCAGCGAATCGGTGGCGTGGCACCAGGACGCGTATTACTGGCCGCTTGAGCCCCGCGCGTCGCTTACGGTCTGGCTGGCCTTCGACGACGTCGATGTTGAAAACGGGGCGATGATCGTATTGCCCGGGTCACATGCGCACGGCATTTTTGATCATAACCGCCTCGGCGGCGCGGGAAGCTCAGTCCTCGACCTGGAGTGCGACACCAGCGCGTTCGACCTTGGTACCGCTGAACACGTCTGCCTGAAAGCGGGTGAGATCTCGATCCACTCCGACCAGCTTATCCACGGGTCACCGGCAAACGAATCGTCCCGCCGGCGCGCGGGCCTGACGATCCGCTACTCGCCAACAAACGTAAAGTGCGACCTCTCCGTGAACCCACACTTCCGGCAGTACCTCGCCCGCGGTGTTGACCGGTATGAACACAACCCCGTTGGTGAGATTCCAGAGCAGCGGATTGGTCGCCTCTTTCGCGAGCACCGCAGCGTTGAAGAAGCAGGCGCTGAAGCTGAATCGAAGTTCTGGAAAAAGTAGTCGCGGCCTTTCTCCCTGGTCCCTCCCTAGATCGTAGTTCGTCGTGCGCAATCCAATTCGTCTGTTTGTATTCGTTGTCCTGCTCGGCGCCACCACCGGGTGTACCGAGCCCCAAAACCGTGAAGCCGCTGATCTCCAGCACGTTGTCCTTCACGAGTCAGCCTCCGCATACACCGCGTGGCCTGCAATTGCACGCACCGCTGACGATGAGCTCGTCGTCTTTTACACCGATACCGATGACCACATGGGGCCCGATGGCCGGATTGTCGGCGTGCGCTCATCCGACGAGGGCATGACCTGGTCGGAGCCGTTTGTCGTATACGACACGCCCCTCGACGAGCGCGAGTCGGGCGTCACCGCACTTAATGACGGGTCGCTGCTTGTTCACACGTGGTCTACGTTGCACACCCGCGAGTCTTACGGACGGATGGGCCCGGGATCGTACTTCCAACCAACCATCGACGCCTGGATCGAAGAAGTCGAGTCTGCGCCCTACGAGGCGGCGGCATCCAACGAAGGAGGGCGCGTGGCGCGATCAACCGACGGCGGTCGTACGTGGAGTGCACCGGCACCGGGGCCCGACACAATCCACGGCGGGGTCGAACTAAAGGACGGCTCCCTGCTCGTCGCTGCATACCGTCTGTCGCGCGACTACGTCACGGTGCACAAAGCCGACGCGTGGTCTGGTCCGTGGCGGCAGGTTGCCGAGGTGCGTTCGCCACAACCAGACAGCCTGCGGTTTGGCGAGCCATCCGTCACGCAACTCCCCAGCGGACGCATCGTGATGATGATGCGTGTCACGACAAAACCATACAATGACAGCGACGACCGCTGTTATCTCTGGGCGACGTACAGCGACGATGGCGGCGCGACGTGGGCAACACCGTACCCAACGCCGCTCTGGGGTTTCCCGCCGCACCTGCTGACGCTGAGCGACGGCCGCGTCGTTGTGACGTACGGACATCGACGTCCGCCATATGGCCAGCGAGCGGCCATTTCAGATGACGGGATCACCTGGTCGGCTGAATCCGAAATCATCCTGAGAGACGACGCACCCAACAAAGACCTCGGATACCCGGCGTCGGTCGAACTTTCGGATGGACGCGTGTTCACGGTGTACTACCAATCCCATGCGAGCGACACCGTGCGGCCACCGGAGGGTCCGCCGCCAGGTCGCCACAAACCGGATATTCTCGGGACAATCTGGGATCCGCGCTGAGTGTCAAAGCAGTTCAACAGCCTGTCGCTTCCCGAAGCGTGGCGGGGACCCGCCGTCAAGCCCTCGCTCGTTGACCTCAAGCAGTTTCGCGACCATCCGCACCGGTTCCTGCTGGAGCTTGCCCGGGAGCACGGCGACATCTTCTGGTACGGTGCGGGGCCGATACGATTTGTGTTTGGCGCGCGGCCCGAACACGTCCACCATGTGCTGGTCGAGGGGCAACAACACTACTCAAAGCGCACCTTCCAGTACGGCTTCCTGAAAGAGGTTACGGGTGACGGACTCCTGACATCAGACGGGACGTTGTGGAGGGAACGACGTCGCATCCAGCAACCTGCTTTCCGAAAAAAGCGACTGGACCTGGTTTCGGATTCCACCCGCCGCGCAACCGCCCGGATGCTCGATGCGTGGGCCAATCGCGACCAGCCGGAGCTGGACGTGGCGTCCGAGATGTTCGAGCTCAGCCTCGACGTTGTGATGGATGTGTTGTTTGGATACACAATCGGCGATGAAGCCGCGGATGTTGTTGGGGCAACCCTGGGCGTGCTGCACCACCTGATCAGACGCTCCCGTTCGATCCCGGGTATCCCTTCCTGGCTGACGCCGCGCCGCCACGCCGAGTATGCGCAGTCGCTTGCTGTACTCGACGGCGTTATCGCCCGCATCCTCCAACGCAGACGCACGTCGGGAGGCCGCGCCGGTGACGAACCCGAAACGCTGCTCGACCTGCTTGTGGAAGCAGAAGGCGAACAGCGCATCACCCCCGAAGGCGTGCGCAACGAGATGATGACGATGATCATCGCCGGGCATGAAACTGTCGCAAGCGCGTTGACCTGGGCCTGGCATCTGCTTGGCACCGCGCCCGACGATGTCGCTGCGCTACGCAACGAAGCCGACGCGGCCAAAGACTCAGCAGCCGGACTCGAGATCCTGTCGTCACTGACGTACGCGCGAAATGTGATCTCAGAGGCGCTTCGTCTGTACCCGCCGGCCTGGATCGTGACCCGCCGATCAGAAGGCGCTACGACTAACACGCCGTCGTGGCTTCCCCGAGGCACACTGGTCATGCTGAGTCCGTTTGTGACGCAGCGGCTTGAGGCGTACTGGCCGGATCCCGACGTCTTTAATCCGCGACGATTTGAGGCACCCGTTGCAAACGGAACATGGTTTCCGTTTGGCGCCGGTCAGCGGCTTTGCATCGGCAAGGACTTCGCGCTGGTCGAGGCGGCGATCATCCTTTCGGATGTCTCACGCCGGTTCACGTTGCGCCCGACATCCGACCCCGTGCGCGAATACTCCGGCGTCACGTTGCAGCCGGAAGGCGGTCTCCCGATGACTATCGCGCTGCGTTGAGGCTCACGGCGCGTCGAACAATCCGACCTCACTGAGAGCCGGTGGGTTGTTCGCCTCTTCGATGATTACGCGCACCGCATCTGCAGTGACTTCGTCGAATTGAAGAATGCGCTTGTAGCCTATGGTCGTTCCGCGTGTGACAACGCGCCAACCCTGACCGTCGCGTGCCTCGACCCTGAACGACGAAACGCGCTGTCCGTACGCAATCGGCTCCTGCAGGACCACATGGTCAAACGTGGTTTGCGCGGGAAGTCTAACGGTTACGGAGCCCGACTGCGTTCCCGGCGCCGCCGCCCAGAACGTTTCCAGGTTGTTGTCCACGACGTTGCCGCCACCGTAGCGACCGCCTCGTCCCCACTGGCTGTCGGTTTCGACCATTCCTCCGGCGGCAAGGTTCTCGTCGAAGATCGCGTCGAGCGTGCGACGAAACGTTCGGAGCGCCTCGATGTCATTTTCGTGGAACACGCCGCGCTGATCGGGCGGGATGTTCAGCAGCAGCACGCAGTTTCGGCCAACGGATTTGTAATACACCTCAAGCAAGGCATCGAGCGACTTGACCTGGTCATCCTGCGACGCGTGGTAGAACCAGCCCGGGCGAATGGACGTGTTGCACAGCGGCACGACCCAGTCTGCTCCAGCAGGGTCGCCGGTATTCAGGTAGTCGCTGTCAGCACCTCCTACCACAATGCCTTTTGCATTGATGGTGGACCAGTTCGTTTCGCCGGCGTACCCGTTTTCGTTTCCGATCCAGCGGATGTCAGGCCCGGCATCCGAGAAGATCAGCGTAGCCGGCTGCAGCTCTTTGACGAGGCCCCAGGTGTTCTCCCAATCGTAGTACGTTTCGCGATCGATGCGTCGCTCCTCGCGTGCGCCGCCATAGTATCCGTCGCCGCCGTTTGCGCCGTCGAACCACACCTCAGTCACGTCCCCGTATTGTGTAAGCAGCTCCCTGAGCTGATTGTGGTAGTACTCGATGTAGTCAGCGGATCCATAGCCGGCGTGATTTCGATCCCAGGGTGACAGGTAGAAACCGACGGCGACGTCGTGTTTGCGCGCCGATTCCACAAAAGCACCGACAACATCACCCTCGCCGCCTTCCCACGCGCTGCTTGCAACGGAATGCTCGGTGTATGCTGATGGCCACAGTGCAAAACCATCGTGGTGCTTCGTCGTGAGGATCAGCTCCCGCATCCCAACCTCGGCGGCGACCGCCACCCACTGATCTGTGTCGAGAGCGGTCGGATTAAAAATGTCGGGGGACTCGTCGCCGTAGCCCCACTCCTTATCCGTAAACGTGTTGACCGTAAAATGGATGAAGCCGATAAACTCCATCTCCTGATAGGCAACCTGCTCAGGTGACGGCACAACGTCGTTCGGGACAAAGGCTCCGTCACCGCAAGCCGAGACGACCAGTAGAACCGCGGCAACCACCGCCGTACCAAAGGCGCGATATACTTCAGGCTTCATTCGTTTTGATCGCATGGTGAGGCGGCAGATTTTCGGATGGTACTTACCGACGGACTTCAACGGATAACGTCGAGTAGCCATCGATCTCGAAGTGCT
>JAUIJQ010000072.1 GCA_030431165.1 Rhodothermia bacterium
ATACCTCGAAGCCGATCGGCCGTCCGTTCAAATCAGTATCAAGCCTGCTCAGAATCCCTTCGAGCGGTCCCGCCACGACGAACTCGTGCAGGTGTCCTTCCTCCTTGACCTCTGTCATTACGGTCGTCGTATTGTCGGCGCCGTACAGCATGAACTCTCCCGTGTGCGTTGATCCATGCGCAAGCTCAAGGCTATCGGTGCGCACGCAAGAGTCGGTGTCACAGCGCGTGATCACCAACGAGTCGATCCGACCCTGATACACGCCAACCTCGTCGCCGTAGGCGTCCACTGTCGTAACGACATCCGTCCCGTCTTCCTCGAGACGCAACACAAGTCGGCGAATATCCTCGACCGGACCGTTCTGGTGCACCTGCATCGGCATCCGAAAGTGCATATCCCGCGGAGAACTGGATGAACCCTGCGCCTTGCTCTCTCCGAGTGTTTCGTCAAAGTGGATCAACTCAGCGACCAGACCGCTGACAACAATTGTGTTCTCAGGTACCGTCACGCGAAACTCGAGGCCGAGTGGTGAACCAAACTGATCAGAGTCAAGGGTTGCGATCACCCCGGCACCCGTATTGATGCGATACGCCATCAGATGCCGAAATCCTGCGTCCCGTATCTCGTCGGTACGCCCTTCGTTGGCAACGACGTCATGAAGTTCCCACGAGCCCACGTACTCGCCGGGAAGTAGCGTGAAGTAGTCCGGGTCAGAGAACGGGGGAGGGCCGCATTCTTCAGCACCGCCGGCGCCGTCTGACACGCACTTGATTACAGTAAGGTTGTCGGGTGTGTTAAACGTTCCGAGGTCCAGTGTAAACGTGTTGATGGCCTCGATAATCCACTTCTCTGTCGCATCCGAACGCTCTAGCGTGAGCGTGGCGCGGGTGATACGTTCGTTCGGGATCGGTGGTAGTGGCGCGTCGATGAACACCGGAAGCTCGACATCAATTATTGCCGGACCGTCAAGCGTCACGCCGTTTTTGCGGTCTGGGTCAAATGCGCCGAAACGCAGACGCACCGAACCGTCACCACGCGGTACGCCGTCACCGACAATAAGCTGAAACCTGAGACCCACCGGAAGATCCGCACCAAATGTGTCGCCACCGTACGATGACTCTTTGTCTGTCACCGCGAGTGTGATGCCCGATATACCCAGGACGCCGTACAGAAACTGGTAGCCCTCGGCATCGTCGCGGATTCGCGAGGTTACATTGCTCCCGTCGCTGTCAAAAACCTCCAGGGCGCCCTGATACGTGGCGCCCGGTTCGAGGAAAAGCGTATCGTCGATAGCAGCCGTGCCCGTCATAAAATCCGGCGAGGCCGCGATGGCCACCGTTGCATCCGGGGCCTCGGAACTGACAAGACGTATCGAGATTCGGGCAAACGGAAGCTCGACCTCTTCGGTCCCGCCGGAGTCGCACGAAGTAGCAAGCATCGCCACGAGCAGGACTGCTACAGGCATGTAGAACATGCGGAAGCGTGCGCTCTTGCCAAACTGAATGTATCTCGGCGACAACACCATCGAGAGGCGCATTTTCACTAAATCGGACTGCAACTCACTAAAGCGGACTGCAACAGCGCAAAGTAGGGGAGGTTGGCGATTGGCGGGGGTCAAAATCGAGGGACCATTCGGGTATCCAATAAGACATTGCGCGGCGCGTGCGGCTTGGCTAAGATTGCGGGCGTGCTGCTGCACGATGGCAGCAGTTCGACGTTTCGACCTGTGAGGATCAATACGCCTTATGCACCGACGAAAACCGAAGCGACAACCTGATCGCGAGCAGTACGTGTTGCGCGGACGCCGGGCCTGGTGCCCACGCGCTTGCGCCGCCTTCAGTCTTGTGTTCGCTGTGTCGGGGCTTCTCTTGGTCGGATGCAGTGATCCGACTATCGACCCGTTCTCGAACGACGGGCGGTACTTTACGATCTACGGCTATCTAGACGAACTTAAGACGCAGCACGAGCTTCGAGTTATCCCGATAACACGACAGACAAGTACAATTCCGTCTGCCGACGATCCGCGCGCCGAGATAGACGCGGTCGTGATCAGTGAAGAATACTTCGGCGGACAGTTGATCAGTACGTCTCGTTGGTCGCACGAACTGCGGCAACTGGAAGACGAAACGTTTGCTCACATCTTCACGGCAAACTTCCGTGTGACGGCAGGCAATACGTACGTCGTGCGGGTGCAGCGTTCGGATGGAATTGAGACATCGGCGTCAACTACCGTTCCACGTCTGGACATTGCCAACATCCTTGACGTGCGGCCGCTTCAGTTCAATGCGGATTCCACGATCATTCGCCAGGAAATCGTCGCGCCTCCAACGATTGCGCTGCCGTGGAATATTCGGGCCATTTATCTCTACTCCGGCGGTGTTGTGAACGCCCGGAAGTTCATTTCGTACGGGCGCGTTGGGAGTCCCACCGACGAAGGCGGATGGGTGTTCGAACTGGACCCGGTCGCTGATCGCCCACTTGTGATGGCAGCGATTGAGGATGCGCGTCAGATCGGTCAACTTGAACCGGAGCAGCCGGTATTTCTGACGGCGATGGGCGTCGATATCAGTGTGCTCGACAGCCAGTGGCGGCCGCCGGGAGGTGAGTTTGATCCCGAAGTACTTGCGCAGCCCGGCACGTTGTCAAACGTGGAGAACGGGTACGGGTATTTTGGATCGCTCGGATACTACCGTCAGGAATGGAACACCGATGCGGTGTCGAGTGCGCTCGGGTACAACTGAGCCCTGGACTCGCTTGAGATCAAGACCCCCGATGAGGCCCTCGATCTCTGTTCAGGCCAGGCGATCTGTCAAGTCCTGCGTCTCCGGTAACGTTTATATCTCTGCCTGCGCAAGTTCGTCTGTTGCGAGGAACTCGGGGTAGGCCTGGCTGTCGTGCTCGTGTAGATCGAGTCCCAGTATCTCCAGCGTTCCGTTGACACGAACGCCCACGGTTCGCTTCAGAAGCACAAAGATTCCGAGGCACAGTGGGAAGGTCCAGAGAAACGCCGCAGCGACACCGAGCGCTTGTACACCAATTACGCGCGGGTCAAACAGGTTGCCGCTGAGGAAGAGCCCCGCGGCGATCGTTCCCCAGGCTCCGCAGATTCCGTGTACGGCAACGGCACCGACAGCGTCGTCAACAAAGCGGTCGATGACGCGAATTGCGAGGACGACGACCACGCCGGCGATACCGCCCGTGAGTAGCGCAAATCCCGGCACCATTGTCGCGCAGCCGGCGGTGATTGCGACGAGTCCGGCAAGCACCCCGTTAAGTGTCATCGGTGCATCGGGTTTTCCCGTGGTCTGCCAGCTGAAGAGCATCGCGGTTGTTGCCGCTGCCCCGGCGGCAAGCAGCGTGTTGAGTGCGATCAAGGCGATGTCACTTGTCGCTTCGGTCGTTGAACCGGCATTGAACCCGAACCATCCGAACCAGAGGATGAAGACACCGAGGGCGGCCAGCGGCAAGCTGTGACCCGGGATATGACGTGGCTTTCCGTCATCGTTGTACTTGCCAACGCGGGGCCCGACGACGAGAGCGCCGGCAAGTGCGGCCCATCCGCCGACGGAGTGAACGACCGTCGAGCCGGCAAAGTCGATAAAGCCAAGTTTTTCGAGCCACCCCTCTCCGCGAAACAGCCCGCCCCAGGCCCACGCACCAAATACCGGGTAGATCAGACCCGTTATTACGATGGAGAACATCAGGTAAGCCGTGAACTTGGTGCGCTCAGCAACGGCGCCGGACACGATGGTTGCGGCCGTGGCGGCGAAGACGGCCTGAAAAAGGAAGAACGCGTAGGTCCAGGGATCGGACAGTCCACTCAGGAAGAAGCCGTCGGTCCCGATGATGCCGCCGGCTGACGTGCCGAACATGAGGCCAAAGCCGAGAGCGAAGAAAACGAGGCTGCCCGCCGCGACATCCATGACGTTCTTCATGATGATGTTCACGGCGTTTTTCGAGCGTGTCATCCCTGTCTCGACAAGTGCAAACCCGGCCTGCATGAGGAAGACAAGCGCGGCGCAGACAATCACCCACAGGAAATCAACGGGCGCGTGTTCTGGAGGAGGAGTGGCTGATTGGCCGATTGGGCCACCGAGGGCAGCGACGAGTGGCCCGGATTCCGGCGTGAGTGGGGCCGGTGGGTTAGCGAACGTCAGGGCGGTCGCGATGAAGAGCATGCATGCCAGGATCAGAAGGAATGGTCGCACGTCCGGAATACCAGGGTTGAGGTTTGACAGGCAGCGCGAAATATAAAAGTTACGTCGCAATGCGCAATAGCCTAAAATAGTTAGGTGATTATCAGTATTGGACTAGCGGGTATTGGAAGGGCTTCCATCTCGCATCCCGGGGCGCAAACCACGCGACTACGGGCCGACAATCATGAAGGAATTGTGAATAGGGGCCATGGCGCCCGCGAGGGGCGTGTGCCGCAGCCGGAAGCGCTCCCAGTTCATCGGTTCGCTATCTCAGTGACTGTCACGTACGGAAATGCGCACGCCATGACAGGCAATCGGAAGCGGTTCCGAGTGCACTGCGACGCTTTGCGTGATCTTCGTTCCTCAAAAAGCTGTTGACAACCGACGCACCAACGCCGGAACTTTTACCCAGCAACGACGCGCTAGCGTTCACCCAAACGTCGCACATGCAAACGGCCGCAACATTGGATTCCCGCCAGGCAGTTCTGTCGCGCTCCGCAATCCGTGTGACTCCGGGCTACCCACTCATTCGACCGACCGCCAGCGCCGCCGAGCTCGTTCTGCTCGCCGGATCCCTGCTACTCGTCCTTATTAGCCTCCTCGGAGGCTGAAACCACCCGGTCGATCCCAACTGTCTTGAGTACCGTCTACGGTTTGGGCTTCGGCGGCAAACCATCCGGCACTCATGCGAAGCGACGTTGTAAAGAAGGGATTTGAACGGGCACCCCACCGAAGCCTGCTCCGGGCGACCGGCGCTATCACGGGCGACGCTGATTTCGAAAAGCCCTTTATCGGAATCTGCAACTCCCACGTCGATCTGATCCCGGGCCACGTCCATCTTCAGGAACTCGGCGCCATCGCAAAGGAAGCAGTCCGCGACGCCGGGGGAGTGCCGTTTGAGTTTAATACCATCGGCGTCGACGACGGCATCGCGATGGGTCATATCGGCATGCGCTACTCGCTGCCGTCCCGCGAAATCATCGCCGACTCGGTTGAAACCGTAGCCGCTGCCCACTGGCTTGATGGTCTTGTTTGCATTTCTAACTGCGACAAAATCGTACCCGGCATGCTGCTCGCGGCGCTTCGCCTGAACATCCCGACGGTGTTTGTATCAGGTGGGCCCATGAAGGCCGGCGTGTCGACAACCGGTCGCAAAATCGACCTGATATCCGTCTTCGAAGGCGTTGGTCGTTACGCCGGCGGCGACATGTCTGAAGACGAACTCTACGATCTCGAAGCCAACGGCTGTCCGACCTGTGGTTCGTGTGCCGGGATGTTCACGGCAAACTCCATGAACTGCATCATGGAGGCCCTCGGCCTGGCACTCCCGGGCAACGGAAGCATCCTGGCTGTAGACCCTGCTCGCCGCGAGCTCGTGCGCCGCGCAGCCGGGCGCGTGGTAGATCTGGTACACAACGATCTGAAGCCGCGAGATATCGTTACGCGCGATGCGTTCGACGATGCCTTCAGCCTCGATATGGCGATGGGGGGTAGTACCAACACGATCCTGCATCTGCTGGCGGCGGCTCAGGAAGCGGGTGTGTCGTATGACCTGAATCGCATCAACGAAATCAGTGACCGCGTTCCGTATCTGTGCAAGGTGGCCCCGGCGACGCCTGACGTCCACATGGAGGATGTCGACGCAGCGGGCGGCGTTCATGCCATTCTCCGTGAGCTTGCCCGCGCGGACCTCCTGCATCCCGATCGTCCCACCGTGTCGGGTCGGTCGTTAGGCGAAAACGTTGCGCTCGCGGCAAACAACAATCCGGCCGTGATTCGACCGGTTGAGGATGCGTTCCGACCAACCGGGGGACTGGCGGTTTTGTTTGGAAATATTGCTCCGGATGGCTGTGTCGTGAAGACGGGCGCGGTGTCTGACAGCATGATGCGCTTTGAAGGGCGTGCCCGCATTTTTGAATCGCAAGATGAGGCCGTCACCGCGATTCTTGGCGGCGACGTCGTTGCCGGAGACTTTGTCGTGATCCGCTACGAAGGTCCGCGTGGTGGTCCCGGGATGCCCGAAATGCTACAGCCTACCTCGGCCCTTGCCGGTATGGGGCTGGATACCACCGTCGCAATGATTACAGACGGGCGATTCTCCGGCGGCACGCGCGGGCTGTCCATCGGCCACTGCTCTCCCGAGGCTGCCTCCGGCGGCCCCATTGCCGCGATCGAAGCGGGTGATCGGATTTCGGTTGACCTGCACGCGCGCGAGATCCATTTGCACATTGACGAAGATGAACTACTGCGCCGCATGCAGGCTGTACCGGAGTTTGTCTCGAAGATCACGGCCGGATATCTGGGCCGCTACACACGATTTGTTTCAAGCGCGTCAAGCGGCGCCGTTCTTCGCGACCCGTGGTCCGAGGAGTCGATGCCGGCGTCGCATCAGGAAGTATCAGCGCCCGCGCTGACCACCGTCCAGGCGACGTGACACTAACACCAACCTCGCCCGATACCAATCCGGAATTGATATGAGCACCCCAACAGACGCCCAACCTGTATCCGCTGCCGCGGTCGCGCAGATAAGCGTCGAGCGTGAGCGAGAGCAAGATCGGCAACGTGCGTCGACGAACGGCACTTCGGGCAAATCCGGAGACATCGAAGCGACGCACAATGGTACCGGCTCGACACTGATGACCGGCGCCGAAATCCTTGTACGCGCACTCGATGCGGAGGGGGTCGAGTTCGTCTTTGGTCATCCCGGCGGAGCGGTCATCAACATCTACGATGAGATGGCCCGCGTCAAACCGCGCTTCGAGCACGTTCTCGTTCGGCACGAACAGGGAGGAACGCATGCGGCCGAAGGATACGCCAAGGCAACAGGGAAGGTTGGGACCGTACTTGTAACGAGTGGTCCGGGCGCGACAAACTGCGTTACCGGTATTGCCGATGCTTTTATGGACTCAGTCCCGATTGTTGTTTTCACGGGGCAGGTTCCGACGCCGCTGATTGGCAACGACGCTTTTCAGGAGTGCGATACAATTGGCGTTACGAGGAGCATCACGAAGCACAGCTTTCTCGTGATGGACGTCGCCGACCTCGCAAAGACGGTACGCAAAGCATACCACATTGCACGCACCGGGCGCCCGGGGCCGGTAGTGGTTGATCTGCCCAAAGACGTGTTGCAGGCGCGTGCTGAATTTGAGTACCCGTCGACGGTGGGATTGCCGGGATACGTTGTGCCGACAAAGGCAAAATCCGACGCGATCGGTACAGCCGTCGCGATGATTAACGATGCTTCGCGCCCGCTGCTGTATGTCGGCGGCGGGGCCATCAATGGTAACGCGAGCGCGAAGGTCACCGAGTTGGCGCGTACCGCTCGGATTCCCGTCACGACGACACTTCACGGACTCGGTGCTTTTCCCGAGACGGATCCCCTCTCTCTTGGAATGCTCGGGATGCACGGCACATGGTATGCGAACCAGGCCGTGCAGAACGCCGACCTGATCGTCGCACTTGGAGCACGTTTCGATGACCGCGTCACAGGCAAGCTGGACGCGTGGGCTCCGCACGCACGTATCATCCACGTGGATATTGATCCGTCGTGCATCTCGAAGAACGTGCCGGCCGATCTGGGTATCGTCGGCGATGTCGGACAAGTTCTCGATCAACTGCTGCCACACATCACGCCGCTTGACACGGCGGAATGGCTGGAGTCAATCGAATCCTGGAAAGAGGAATGCCCCCTTTCGTTTGATCGGGATGGCGCACTGCGTCCGCAGCATGTGCTGCAGCGACTGCGCGAAAAAACGGCGGGTGATGCGGTCGTCGTGACAGACGTTGGTCAGAATCAGATGTGGGCTGCTCAGTACTTCCAGTACGCGCATCCGCGTTCGCACATCACGTCTGGCGGTTTGGGCACCATGGGTTTTTCGTTGCCTGCGGCCGTTGGAGCCGGGTTCGGCATGCGTGAAACGGGGCGCCCCGTCATTTCCATCAACGGTGACGGCGGGTTCCTTATGAACGCCCAGGAACTGGGCGTCGCTGCCGCGCATGGCCTGCCCCTCAAGGTGGTAATAATGAACAACTCCTACCTCGGCATGGTCCGCCAGTGGCAGGAATTGCTTCATGACAATCGCTACAGCCATACCGATCTCACGGCGACAAATCCGGATTTTGTGAAGCTGGCTGAGGCGTTCAACTGCGTTGGCCTCAGGGCCACGTCGCCGGATGAGGTCGACGACGTGATTGAAGCCGCCTGGCGCGTCACCGATCGGCCGGTGGTGATGGAGTTCCGCGTGATCACCGAAGAAATGGTATTCCCCATGGTTCCTGCCGGAGCCGCAACAGATGACATGATTACCCAGCGGTTCTCGAACCCGGGTGACGTTTAGCTCACGATCAATATGACCGAGATAACCCGCCAGGCAACCGCTCAGCAGCTGTTCCGGAAAACGACAGCCGGCGAACCGCTACACGACGGCGACGCTGCGCACGAACACACGCACGTCATAACAGTGGTCGTTGAGAACTCACTCGGCGCGTTTAATCGTGTGTCGAATCTCTTCTCAGCTCGCGGATTCAACCTGCATAGCGTCGCCGTTGGAGTGACTGAAGATCCAGCCTTGTCGCGAATGACAATCGTGACATCCGGCAACGATCGCATCATCGGGCAGGTAGTCAATCAATTGAAGAAGCTCATCGATACGCGTGACGTCGTCGACCTCACCGACCTGCCGTACGTCGAGCGTGAGCTGTGCCTTGTCAACGTGCGGTACTCGAAAGAGACGCGTGCGGAGCTGATGGACGTGATCGAGATATTCCGCGGCAAGGTCGTGAACATCACGCCAGATAGCATGACCGTAGAGTTGACCGGCCCTACGAAGAAAGTGAACGCGTTTGTCGCGCTCATGGCGCCGATGGGCATTGTCGACATCGCGCGAAGCGGCTGCATTGCGATGCACAGGGAACTCGTTTACGAATAGGCCGAACCAATAACCTTCTCACGATAACACAACACTGATCCATGGAAACTCCAGCGTCTGAACCCATGAAGGTGCACTACGATGCGGACCTCGGCACCGTCCGCTCCCGTCGCGTCGCCGTAATCGGCTATGGCAGCCAGGGGCACGCTCATGCACTCAACTTGTCGGAAAGTGGTGTAGAAGTACGTGTTGGTTTGCGGCCGGGCTCCGAATCAGCGCACGAAGCCCGCAACGCCGGGCTTACCGTCGAATCAGTTGAAGACGCTGCGCGATGGGGTGACGTCGTCATGTTGCTCATTCCCGACCAGCACCAGGCTGACGTATATGAGGCGTCCATCAAAGACGCGCTGCAACCGGGAAACGCACTCGCGTTTGGTCACGGGTTCAATATTCACTACGGACGTATTACGCCGCCCGAAGGGGTAGACGTATTTATGGTTGCGCCGAAGTCTCCCGGACACCTGGTTCGCCGAACGTTCGAGCAGGGGAATGGGGTGCCGTGTCTCGTTGCCGTGCATCAGGACGCCTCGGGTGGGGCGCTTGAACTTGCGCTCAGCTACGCCGCTGGAATTGGCGGTATGCGTGCGGGTGTTATCGAAACAAACTTCAAAGACGAGACCGAGACGGATCTCTTCGGCGAACAGGCTGTGCTGTGCGGTGGCTCGGAGGCGTTGATTCGCGCCGGGTTTGAAACGCTGGTCGAGGGCGGATATCCCGAGGAGCTGGCCTACTTCGAAGTGCTACATGAACTGAAGCTCATCGTTGACCTCTACTACGAGGGTGGCCTG